>JALYSL010000232.1 GCA_030854825.1 Pseudomonadota bacterium | reverse complement strand
CTTTGCCGCCAACGTCTCAGCGCAATCGGCGAGCGCCCATCTCGCCAAGCTGGTCGAGGGCGGCCTCTTGCGATCCGAGTCGCAAGGGCGGCACCGATACTTCCGCATCGCCAGCGCCGAGGCCGCCGAGCTGATCGAAAGCCTGGCCTCGTTCGGTGCCTCGATCCCGTCGCGAAAGCCGCCGCATCCGGCGATCGTGCGCGCCATGCCGAGCCAATTCCTGCACGCCAGAACCTGCTACGACCATCTTGCGGGCGATATCGCGGTGCAGGTCATGCAGGCGATGCTCAAGGAACGCTGGCTGACCGGCAGCGGCCACGAACTGAAGGCGACACGGCGGGGGCGAAAGAAGCTGGCCGCCCTGGGCATCGACACGGACGAAGCGTCGGGAGAGCGACGCGCATTCGCGCGCGGCTGCGTCGACCTGACGCAGCGCCGCCCGCATCTGGCGGGAACGCTCGGCGCTTCGCTGCTGAGCCTCTATGTTCGCAAGAAGTGGGTACTGCGCACGCCGCGTTCGCGCGTTGTCCAGATCACGCCGAAGGGACACGATGCGTTCAAGTGTGAGTTCGGCGTTTCGGGCTAGTGGCGGAGGATCGCCGGCCACCGCGATTGGTCTGCCCGGAGGGACTCGAACCCCCGACCTGTTGCTTAGAAGGCAACTGCTCTATCCAGTTGAGCTACGGGCAGCGAGCGTGTCGCGTGTGGTCGGGGCGGCGGGATTCGAACTCGCGACCTACTGGTCCCAAACCAGTTGCGCTACCAGGCTGCGCTACGCCCCGAACGAGCGCGATTGTACGCAGCGCATCGTGAGCGAAGCGTGGTGCGCTTCGTTCAGCGACGCTGGTACTGCGTGGCGCCGAACAGGAACTCGCGCTCCTTGTCGCTGCGCAGCGACTTGCGCAGGCCCGCCAGCACCTCGACGCCGCGCATCACCGCCGGCCGCGCCGCGATGCCGTCGAACCAGGCCTTGACGTTCGGATAGTCATCGAGCTCGACGCCCTGGTTCTTCCAGGAGCGCAGCCAGGGAAAGATGGCGATGTCGGCGATCGTGTATTCCTCGCCGGCGACGAAGGCGTTCTTGTCGAGCCTCTTGTCGAGCACGCCGTAGAGGCGCTTGGCTTCGTTGCTGTAGCGGTCGACCGCGTAGGCGATCTTCTCCGGTGCGTACATCCGGAAGTGGTGCGCCTGACCCAGCATCGGGCCGACGCCGCCCATCTGGAACATCAGCCATTCGAGCGTCGTGTAACGGCCGCGCGTGTCGGCGGGCAGAAAGCGGCCGGTCTTGGCGGCCAGATAGACGAGGATGGCGCCCGATTCGAACATCGAGATCGGCTGGCCATCGGGGCCGTCGGGATCGACGATCGCCGGGATCTTGTTGTTCGGGCTGATCGTCAGGAAGTCCGGCGCGAACTGTTCGCCGGCGCCGATGTCGACCGGGATCGCCTTGTAGGCAAGCCCGCATTCCTCGAGCATGATGTGGACCTTGTGGCCGTTCGGCGTGGCCCACGAATACACTTCGATCATCGCAATCTTCCATGGTGCCGCGGCGCAACGCCGCATGGTTGCGACTCTAGTGGATTGGAGGCGGCCATGTTCAAGAGCTTCTTCGCTAACCAGGGGCTGGGGGCCGACTTCAGCGAAGTGTCGGCCTGGGCGAAAAAATCCGGCCACGCGTTCAAGCGCGAGAAGGACGGCCTCGGCTTCGTCGTCGACGGCAAGCAGGGCGCCACGCCCTGGCGCATCGAGTGGGGTCCGCCGCAGCGGCCCTACATCGCCGGCCACGAGCTGCGCATCCGCATGGAGCTCGGCCTGCCGCCCGATCTGCAGATGCTCCTCCTCTCGAAGTCACTGATGGAAACGCTCGAGAAGCAGGCTTTCGAGCAGTTCACCGAGAGCAACCAGACCGAGATGGGCGACGCCACGCCCGAGGAAACGCGCTGGCTTGTGATGTTCCCGAAGATGCCGATGAACGGCTCGAAGATCCTGCGCTCGAATTTCGGTGGCGTCTCGAGCCTGCCGAACGAAGGGCCGGCGTGGCTCGAGGGCCCGCTCGGCCACGCGCTCGAGCGCAGCGCCTCGCTGCTCCTGCGCGAGAAGCCGCCCTTCATCCTGATGACGCTGCGCGGCCGGATCTACATGCGCCTGCAGCTGACGAGTGCCGATCAGACCGATGTCGCCGCGGCGATCGCACTGTTCGAGATCGCTGCCACCGAGGCGCTGCGTGTCGGCAGCGCACGTCGCGAAGAGCCGGCGGCCTGGTCGCATACGCTGTCGACCGCCTGGCAGGCGCTCGGCCCCATGACGAAGAAGTAGATCGGGTCGCGCCGGCCGCCGAACGTGCGCCGCTGCCGTCAGGCGGCGTGCTTGCCGAGCTCGATCTTGGCGATCGCGTTGCGGTGCACTTCGTCGGGGCCGTCGGCGAAGCGCAAGGTCCGCGCGCCGGCGTAGAAGCCGGCCAGCGGAAAGTCGCCCGAGACGCCGCCACCGCCGTGCACCTGCATCGCCCAGTCGATCACCTGGCAAGCCATGTTCGGCGCCACCACCTTGATCATCGCGATCTCGGCCTTGGCCGCTTTGTTGCCGGCCACGTCCATCATCCAGGCGGCCTTGAGCGTGAGCAGGCGCGACATGTCGATCTGGCAGCGAGCTTCGGCGATGCGCTCGCGCGTCACGCCCTGCTCGGCGACGGTGCGGCCGAAGGCGACGCGGCTCGAGGCCCGCTTGCACATCAGCTCGAGCGCGCGCTCGGCCAGGCCGATCAGGCGCATGCAATGGTGGATGCGCCCGGGCCCGAGGCGGCCCTGCGCGATCTCGAAGCCGCGGCCTTCGCCGAGCAGGATGTGATCGACCGGCACGCGCACGTTCTCGAAGTTCACTTCCATGTGGCCGTGCGGCGCGTCGTCGTAACCGAACACGCTCAACGGCCGCAGCACCTTGACGCCCGGTGTCTCCATCGGCACCAGCACCATCGACTGTTGCGAATGGCGCGGCGCATCGACGTCGGTCTTGCCCATGAAGACGATGATCTTGCAGCGCGGATCGCCGGCGCCGCTGGTCCACCACTTGCGGCCGTTGATGACGTAGTCGTTCCCCTGGCGGTCGATGCGCGCAGCGATGTTGGTAGCGTCGGATGACGCCACCGCCGGCTCGGTCATCGCGAAGGCGCTGCGGATCTTGCCGTCGAGCAGTGGCTCGAGCCAGCGCTCCTTGAGCTCGGCCGAGCCGTAGCGCTCGATCGTTTCCATGTTGCCGGTGTCGGGAGCCGAGCAGTTGAAGACCTCGCTCGACCACGGCACCCGGCCCATGATCTCGGCGAGCGGCGCGTAGTCGCCGTTCGACAGGCCGAAGTTGCGGCCGCTTTCCTTCGAGCCCTTGCCGCCCGCCGTCGGCGGCAGGAACAGGTTCCACAAGCCTTGCGCGCGAGCCTTGGGCTTCAGCGTCTCGATCGTCTGCAGCGGCGTCCAGCGCTTGCCGGCCCTGGTGTTCTCTTCGATCTCGTCTTCGTAGCGCTGCTCGGCCGGGTAGATGTGCTCGTCCATGAAGCGCAGCAGCTGCTCTTGCAGTTCCTTGGTGCGCGGTGAGTAGTCGAAGTCCATTGACGGATCCTTTTGGCTTGTTCGTGACGGGAAGACCGGGCGCGAGCGCGCGGTCAGGCTTGCTGGGCGATGCGCCAGCCCATTTGGGCGAGCGGCCGCGCGCCGGCTGCCGACTGGCGCGCCTGCGCGCTCGATGCCGTGCCGGCTTCGACGCGCTTGGCGATTCCTTGCAGGATGCCGGCGATGCGGAACAGGTTGTAGGCGAGGTAGAAGTTCCAGTCGGCCATGACCGCGTCGGGGTCGGGCCGGCCGGTGCGTTCGCAGTAGCGACGCACGTAGGCTTTCTCGTCGGGAATGCCGAGCGACGCCTGGTCGAGTCCGCCGATGCCTCGAAACGACCCCGGCGGAATGTGCCAGGCCATGCAGTGATAGCTGAAATCGGCGAGCGGGTGACCGAGCGTCGACAGCTCCCAGTCGAGCACGGCGACGACCCGCGGCTCGGTCGGATGGAAGACGAGGTTGTCGAGCCGGTAGTCGCCGTGCACGACGCTCACTTCGCTTTCGTCGCGGGCACTGGCCGGAATGTGCGCGGGCAGCCACGCGATGAGACGGTCCATCGCCTCGATCGGCTCGGTGATCGAGGCCAGGTACTGCTTGGTCCAGCGGCCGATCTGGCGCTCGAAATAATTGCCCGGCTTGCCGTAGTCGGCCAGGCCGACGGCGCCCGGATCGACCGAGTGCAGCGCCGCGATGACGCGGTTCATCTCGTCGTAGATCGCGGCGCGGCCGGTGCGGTCGAACGCCGGCAGCGACTGGTCCC
>JALYSL010000426.1 GCA_030854825.1 Pseudomonadota bacterium | reverse complement strand
ATGCAGCACTCCCACTCGAGCACGGCCCAGCTGTCGTAGCCGTACTGCGCCATCTTGGAAAAGATGGCGCCGAAGTCGACCTGGCCGTCGCCGAGCGAGCGAAAGCGCCCGGCCCGATCGATCCACGGCGCATAGCCCGAGTACACGCCCTGCCTTCCGGTCGGCCGGAACTCGGCGTCCTTGATGTGCAGCGCCTTGATGCGCTCGTGGTAGATGTCGATGAACTCGAGGTAGTCGAGCTGCTGCAGCACGAAGTGCGAGGGGTCGTAGTTGATGGCGCAGCGCTTGTGGCCCTTGACTCGCTCGAGGAACATCTCGAAGGTCGTGCCGTCGAACAGGTCTTCGCCCGGGTGCAGCTCGAAGCAGACATAGCAGCCGGCGTCTTCGAAGGCGTCGAAGATCGGCAACCAGCGTTTTGCGAGCTCGTCGAAGGCGGTCTCGATCAGGCCGGCAGGGCGTTGCGGCCAGGGGTAGAGATACGGCCAGGCCAGTGCGCCGGGAAAGCTGACGTTGCTCGTCAGGCCGAGATTCTTCGAGGCCTTCGCCGAGAGCAGCATCTGCTCGACCGCCCAGGCCTGCCGCGCCTTCGGGTTCCTGCGTACCGCCTCGGGAGCGAAGCCGTCGAAGGCCTCGTCGTAGGCCGGGTGCACGGCCACGAGCTGGCCCTGGAGGTGGGTACCGAGCTCGGTGATCTCGACGCCGTTGTCCTTCGCGATGCCCTTCAGCTCGTCGCAGTAGGCCTTCGAGGTCGCGGCCTTCTTCATGTCGAAGATGCGCTCGTCCCACGACGGGATCTGCACGCCCTTGAAGCCGTGGCCGCCGGCCCATTTCGTGATCGACTGCCACGAATGGAACGGCGCCTCGTCGCTCGCGAACTGCGCCAGGTAGATGCCCGGCCCCTTGATGTTGGTTGCCATGAATGATCCTTCGTGCAATCAGAGGTAGCTGTTGACGAGATGCTCGAGCCGCTCCTGCCGGCCCGAGCGCGGCTTCGGCTCGAGGCCGCGGCGCTCGACGTCCTTGGCGAGGTCCGCGAGCGACACCTTGCCCTTCAGGATGGCCTTGCCGCGCGGCCCGCTCCAGCCTTCGTAGCGTTCTTCGACGTGGCGCTGCAGTGCGCCGTCCTCGATCATCGCCTCGGCGACGAGCAGGCCGCGCGCGCACAGGTCGATGGCGGCGGCGTGGCCATGGACCAGGTCATCGGGGTCGATCGACTGGCGGCGCAGCTTGGCGTCGAAGTTGAGCCCGCCCTTGCCGATGCCGCCGCCCTTCAGCACTTCGTAGAGCGCCATCGCCACCTGCGAGACGTTGTTCGGGAACTGATCGGTGTCCCAGCCGAGCTGCTCGTCGCCGCGGTTCATGTCGAGCGAGCCGAAGATGCCGAGCGCACGGGCCAAGGCGATCTCGTGCTCGAAGGTGTGGCCGGCCAGAAGCGCGTGGTTCTGCTCGATGTTGACCTTCACCTCGTTCTCGAGCCCGTGCGCCTTCAGGAAGCCGTAGACGGTGGCCACGTCGTAGTCGTACTGGTGCTTGGTCGGCTCGCCCGGCTTGGGCTCGAGCAGGATCATTCCCTTGAAGCCGATCTTGTGCTTGTGCTCCACCACCAGGTGGAGGAAGCGTCCGAGCTGCGCGAGCTCGCGCTCGAGGTCGGTGTTGAGCAGCGTCTCGTAGCCTTCGCGGCCGCCCCAGAGCACGTAGTTCACGCCCTTCAGATCGTGGGTGATCTCGAGCACGTTCTTGACCTGCGCCGCGGCATACGCGAAGACCTCGGGGTCAGGATTGGTCGCGGCGCCGGCCATGTAGCGTGCGTGCGTGAACAGGTTGGCGGTGCCCCAGAGCAGCTTCACCCCGGTCGCGCGCATCTTCTTCTCGAAGACCGCGGCGATGGTGCGGACGTTGCGGTTCGACTCGGCCAGGGTCTCGCCTTCGGGCGCGATGTCGCGGTCGTGGAAGGTGAAAAAGGGCACGTCGAGCAGGCGGAATAGCTCGAAGGCGACGTCTGCCTTGTGCTGCGCCTGCGCCATCGCGTCGCCTCCGGCCGCATGCCAGGGCCGCATGAAGGTCTCGCCGCCGAACGGGTCGCCGCCCAGCCATGCGAAGCTGTGCCAGTAGCAGACGGCGAAGCGCAGCTGCTGCGCCATGCTCTTGCCGAGAACGATCCGGTCCTTGTCGTAGTAGCGATAGGCGATCGGCTCCGTCGGGCTGGGCGTGAACGCGGGGCCCCGGAAGGCGATCGGCTCGGCCAGTGAAAAGTAAGGTGCCTGGGTCATCGGGAGAGTTCCTCGGGAGGGGCGCGGATTCACGCCAGGGCGGGTTCGGCGCGCGGTGCAGGCACCTGGCGCAAGAGCCCGTAGAGCGCTTGCCAGCGCCGGTGCGATTCGTCGTACTGGCGCGCGAGCGCCGGGCGCGGCTCGAAGGTGCGCAGGCGGCGTGGCTTGGTAGCGGAAACGGGGCCGCCTCCGGCGGCCATGCGCGCCAGGCG
>JALYSL010000398.1 GCA_030854825.1 Pseudomonadota bacterium | reverse complement strand
ACCATGTCGCGCAGCACGGAATTCGCAGCAATGCCGGCCAGCGCCTCATGAAAATTGACGTTGTCGTCGTGCAGCTTCTTCGGATCGTCGCTCTTCGCGATCTCGGCGCCCTGCGAGACGATGTGCTGCAGCCGGGCGATGAGCTCAGGGTTGTGCCGCCGGGCCGCGAGCTTGGCGTTGAGTGCCTCGAGAGTGGCGCGCACCTCGACCAGCTCCTGGACGAGCTCGGGCGAATAGACCGTCACCGAGGCGCCACGGCGCGGCTCGATCGTCACCACACCGTCGGCGGCGAGTGCGCGCAGCGCTTCGCGAACCGGCACTCGCGACACACCGAGCTCTTCCGACAGCCGCGCTTCGACGAGACGGACGCCCGGCGCCAAGTTGCCGTTGAGGATGCGTTCGCGGATCGTCGTGGCGATCATGGACGTCAACGGCGCGTGTGCTTCACCGAGTTTCATCTGCATGGTGGAAGGATGTAAAAAGGCCAGACCCTGATGTTGACATATCGGCACTGCAGTATACAGTATCCATTCTTGAAGACACCCCTCACACGTCTTCGCCTCTGCAAGGAACCGCTATGTCCGCACTGATGAACCAGGAACAGTTTCGCGCTGCGCTCGAGAACGCGATCAAGGGCAAGAGCGCCAACAAGGCGCCCTTCAGCATCGCCTGGGCGAGCGGGCGGCTGACGCGCGCCCACCTGGCACGCTGGGCCGAAAACCACTATCACTACGTCGGCCCGTTCGCCGACTACCTGGCCTACGTCTACGCGCGCACGCTCGACAATGGCAAGTTCACCGAAGCCAAGGATTTCCTCCTCGCCAACATGTACGAGGAAGAGATCGGCGGCGATCGCCATACCGACCTCCTGATCCGCTTCGCCGAAGCCTGCGGCACGACGCGCGAGCGTGTCGTCAACCCCGACAACATGTCGCCGACGACGCGCGGCCTGCAGAGCTGGTGCTATGCCGTGGCAATGCGCGAAGACCCGGTGGTGGCCGTGGCCGGCCTCGTGGTCGGCCTCGAGTCGCAGGTCCCTTCGATCTATCGGCGGCAGACGCCCACGCTGCGCGAGACGTACGGCTTCAGCGACGAGGAGCTCGAGTTCTTCGATCTGCACATCGTTTCCGACGAGATCCACGGCGAACGGGGCTACCAGATCGTGCTCCAGCACGCCGACACGATCGATCTGCAGCAACGTTGCCTGCGCATCTGCGAGGTCGGCGCCGAAATGCGTCTGCTCTACACGACGGCGCTGTACCACGACTACGTGGCAAGCGAGATTTCACTGGCGGACCTGATGTCGTCGGGCAAGGGGATGGCGCGCGAAGACCGCGAACTCCTTCAGGCCTGAGCGCTTCTTCTCCCCACGCCATGCCGGCCGACGACACGACTCCCGTGACCACCGAGGAATTCAGGAACTGCATCGCCGGTGAGTGGACGGCGAGCATCACCGGCCGCACCTTCGACGACACCAACCCGGCTGATACCCGCGACCTCGTCGGCCGCTTCCAGGCCTCTTCGGCAGACGACGCGAAGGCCGCGATCGACGCCGCCGCTGCGGCCTTCGCAGCCTGGCGCGCGACGCCAGTGACCCGGCGCGCCAAGGTGCTGCTCGCCGCTGCCGATCACATCGAGGCCCACGTCGACCGCTTCGCCCTCGAACTGACGCGCGAGGAAGGCAAGCAGTTGGTGCTGGCGAGGGACGAGTTTCTGCGTTCGGCGCAAACCTTGCGCTTCTACGCCATCGAAGGTCAGTCGTTCGGCGGCGAGACTTACCCACAGGACGACGCCGACATGGTCGTCTACAGCCAACGCGAGCCGCTCGGCGTCGTCAGCGTGATCTCGCCATGGAACTTTCCGGTATCGATCCCGGCACGCAAGATCGCGCCGGCGCTGGTCACGGGCAACACCGTCGTCTTCAAGCCGTCGTCGGACGCGCCGCTGAGCGGCTATCGCCTCGCCGAGGCGCTGATCTCGAGCGGCCTGCCGAAAGGCGTGCTGAACTTCATCACCGGCCGCGCTGCGGATGTCGGCCCGACGCTGACCGAATCGCCCGCGGTACGTGCCATCTCGTTCACCGGATCGACGCGCGCGGGCGAGCAGATCCACCGCGCTGTGGCCTTGACGACGCGCACGCAGATGGAGTTGGGCGGCAAGAATCCGCTCATCGTCATGGACGACGCCGACCTCGACCAGGCCGTCGACCTGGCCGTCAAAGGTGGCTTGTCGCTGAGCGGCCAAGCCTGCACCGGCACGAGCCGCATCCTGGTGATGCAGTCGGTGAAGGCGGCGTTCACGCAGAAACTCCTCGCGCGGATTGCCGCGCTGAAGATCGGCCCCGGCATCGACAAGAGCATCGACCTCGGCCCGCTCGCCACCGCCGCGCAGCTCGACAACGTGCTCGTCTACGTGGCTATCGGCAGGGCGGAGGCGACGCACCTCGTGGGCGGCGACCGACTTCTCGATGGCGATCTGCGGCACGGCTATTTCATCACTCCGGCCGTGTTTACCGACGTGACCCAGGCCATGCGCATCGCCCAGGAAGAGATCTTCGGACCGGTGCTGGCGATCATCGAGGTCACCAGCTACGCCGACGCGATCGCCAAGGCGAACGACACCCCTTATGGCCTGTCGGCCGCGATCGTCACGCGTAGTTCGCGGCACATGCACCGTTTTGCCCACGACATCGAGGCGGGCACGGTGAAGATCAATCGCACAACCACCGGCAACCTCATCAACGCGCCATTCGGTGGCCTCAAGCATTCGAGCACCAGCACATTTCGCGAGTCGGGACGTGCCGGGCTCGAGTTCTACACACAGATCAAGACCGTCTACCGCGGCTGCTGACGCGGCCGGGGCGAGACCTGTCCGCGTGCTGCTTCATCCAAAGGAAGTCTCTTGAAAAAGTCCGCCACGCTCGAGCTTAGCGAAGCCCGCCACATGGTCACGGCTGCGATTGCGAAGGCCGAGGAGATCGGCGTGCTCGAGTCGGTGTGCATCGTCGATGCCGGTGGTCATCCGATCGTCATCGAACGAATGGATGGCGCACGCATCACCGGCCCGCAGATCGCCTGGAACAAGGCCTTCACCGCCAGCGGCCATAAGCGCTCAACGCACCTCTTCAACACGGCACCGAACGGTCCGGCACTACCCGGTAACGAGGCCTTCGGTATCCAGTGGAGCTTCGAGGGTCGCTTCGCGGTTTTCGTCGGTGGCTATCCCATCGTCGTCGACGGCGAAGTCGTCGGCGGCGTGGGCCTGAGTGGCGGCAACGGCGAGCAGGACACCGCCTGCGGTGTCGCCGCACTGGCTGCCTTGAGCGAGCTGCTGAAGCCACAAGGCCACGCGGTGCTGGTTCACGCCGACATCAAGAAGTAGTCGAGCGCAAATGGGCTTTCGCGTCGAGGTGCTGGAAACCGGACAAGTCTTCGAGGCGGGGGAAGGCGAAGCCGTCCTGGACGCGGCGACGCGCCAGGGTGTCCCCCTGCGTCACGACTGCACTTTCGGCACTTGCGGCACCTGCCGCGTCCGGATCGTCCAGGGCAGCGTCCGCTACGACGAACCGCCGATGGCGCTGAGCGACGCCGAGACCGAGCAGGGCTTCGCCCTGATGTGCCAGGCCAAGGCCACCAGCGCACTCGTCCTGAGCAGCGCCCGCGAACTGCCCGCAGTCGCCGAACCAGCGCGGCACGCAGCCGTCATCAGGCAGGTACGGCCGCTGACTGGCGAGGTGCTGCACCTCGAGATCGAGGTGCCCGGCCTCGACGGCCCGACCTGGCGCCCGGGCCAATACATGAACGTGCACCTGCCAGACGGCACGCACCGCAGCTTTTCGATGGCCTCGATGCCGGGAAGCGGAGTCGTCGACTTTCACGTGCGACGGATTGCGGGTGGCCGCTTCACCGAGAACCGTCTGGCCGAGATGCGCGCCGGCGACCCTCTCGACATCGAATTCCCGCTGGGGCCCTTCGGCCTGTTCAAGTCCGACTACCGGCCGCTCCTGATGGTTGCCACGGGCACGGGCATCGCTCCCATCAAGAGCATGCTCGAGTCGCTTCTCGACGACGACGAATGCCCGCCGGTGTGGCTGTACTGGGGCATGCGGTCCGAGGCCGATCTGTTCCTCGACGGCGTCTTTCGCTCGTGGCAGGGCCGGCTCTACGAGTTCCAGTACGTGCCGGTCCTGTCGCGGGCCGGCGCGACGTGGCGGGGCCGGCGCGGTCACGTGCAGCAGGCCGTTCTTGCCGATCTGCCGGACCTCTCGGAGCACGGAATCTACCTGTGCGGATCGCCCGCAATGATCGACGAAGCGAAGAAAGAATTCACAGCCCATGGAGCGCAACTCGACCACCTGCACGTCGACGCGTTCACCTTTCAACAGGAGTTCTCGAAATGAAGTTTTTCAGCAAACTGGCGGTTCTCGCAACGGTCGCGATGGCGGCCGGGACCGCGTCTGCGCAGACCTATCCGGACAAGCCGGTCCGCGTCGTCGTCAGCACCGTTCCTGGGCCGCTCGATGCCTTTGCCCGGGTCGTCCTGCAGCAGGTGGAGAAGCGTCTGAAGCAGACTTTCATCGTCGACAACCGTGCCGGCGCCGGTGGCAATCTTGCCGCCGACATCGTCGCCAAGGCGCCCGCCGACGGCTACACGCTGCTCTTCGCGCTCGACACCACCTTCACGGTCAACCCGTCGCTATACAAGAAGATGTCTTTCGACGCGGCGAAGGACTTCGCCATCATCGCGGTACCGGTCACCTACAGCCAGGCGCTTGCGGTGAATCCGAACATCAAGGCCAACAGCGTCGCCGAATTCGTGAAGTTGGCGAAGTCGTCGCACATGAGCTACGCCTCCGGTGGCAACGGCTCGCCCAGCCACCTGACGATGGCCGCCTTCATGGCGACAGCGGGAATCAACATGACGCACATTCCCTACAAAGGCACAGGCGCCTCCGTGCTCGACGTGATGGGTGGCCAGGTCGATTCGGTGTTCGCGGTCGGCAGCGGCGTCCTGCCGCAGGCCAAGGCCGGAAAGCTCAGGGCCCTGGCGGTGTCGGGTCTGACGCGATCTTCAGCCGCGCCTGAACTGCCGACGATCGCCGAGAGTGGCTACCCCGGCTTCAACGCCAGCTTCGCCTATGTTCTCGCCGCGCCCGCGGGTACACCCGACGACATCGTGCAACTGCTGGCACGCGAGGTGGCCCTGGCGATGAACACCCCGGAGGTCCGTGAGCTGGACCGCCAGGCCGACTACGCGCCGACGAACCTGACCCAGGCGCAGTCCGGTGCTTGGCTGGCGGAGATGCGCAAGCACTGGGCCGAAGTCGTCCAGAAGTCAGGCATCACGCTCGACTGACGGCGGCGCAAGCTCGACGCATGCGGCACATCGACGACGCGCTGGTCGATGCGCTGATCGGCCCGGCCGACGCGCAGCAGGTGCTGCTCGAGGCCTTTCGAAGCTTCGGCGAAGGCCGGGCGACGATGCAGGAGCGCATCCGCACCGAGGCCGGGGGCGTCAAGCTCTCGACCCTCGGCGCGGTGATGCCCGACCAAGGCTTCGCCGGCGCCAAGATCTACACCACCATCGCCGGCCAGTTCCGCTTCGTCATCCTCCTCTTCGATGCCGTCGATGGCCGGCCGCTGGCCTCGCTGGACGCCACGGCGATCACGCGTTTACGCACGGCGGCGACGTCGGTGATCGCCAGCCGCTATCTCGCGCGGCCGGTCGCGAAAGTCCTGGCCCTGTTCGGTGCCGGCGTGCAGGGTCGGGCACACGCGTCGCAGCTGGCCCGGGCCTACCCAATCGACCAGATCCGCGTCTGCGACCCGTTCGCGGCAGCGACCGTTTTCGCCGAGATGGAGCGCGAATGCGGTGTCTCCGTTCGGTCGTGTACGGCGAACGAGGCGCTCGAAGGCAGCGACATCGTCGTCACGGCGTCGCGGTCGAGAACGCCACTTTTCGACGGTGACCGATTGCCGACTGGCGTATTCGTTGCCGCCATCGGCTCCAGCCTTCCCGACACGCGCGAGCTCGATGACCGGGCACTCGCGCGAGCCTCGATCGTCGCCGTCGATTGGGATCGGCAGGCGCTGAAAGAGGCCGGCGACCTGGTGCTCGCAGATCCCGTGGCGCTTGCGCCCAGTAAGGTCGTGCAACTGTCGGCCCTGGTCACGGGCGTTGCGTCGGGGCGTCGGCAAGACGACGAAATTACAGTCTACAAGTCGGTCGGTGTCGGCCTTCAGGACGTCGCGCTGGCCGGCCTCGCCTGGCGTCGACTGCAAGAGCAGCACTGACGCAGCCGTTGCATCGAACGCTCGCGAGCGCACGAGCTGTTCGTTCTTGCGCGGCAAGCATTCATCGAGAGAGACGAAGCCGGGTCACTCCACAAAGCCGCAAAGGCCCGTCGTAACGGCCAATCAGGTCGACATCGACGCCGCAAAGCTCGCCCTTTCCAAGAGCCGCGTCGATGCCGCGCCGGGGTTCGCACGGCCGATGGTCGCCGATCGCACCGGTGTCAACCGGCAAGCCGTTGCGCTTGTCACCAGGCTAGGGCTCCACGAGGAGCACGGTGTCGCCTTTCATCTCGGAACGATCGTGGCATCGATCGACGAGCGCGCCGTGACGCTGGCGAACGGCGAACGGCGAGTCGCTTCGTGCGGACCTCGTCGTCGTCGGCATCGGTGTGCGGCCGGCGAT
This sequence comes from Pseudomonadota bacterium, assembly GCA_030854825.1. The sequence goes on along the minus strand of JALYSL010000398.1, from coordinate 278 downwards.
CGCTCTCGCGGAGCAAGCTGGCCTCGCCATCGATCGCGGCGTCCGCGTCGACCGGTACCTGGCGACGAGCGTTGCCGGCATCTACGCGGCGGGCGACATCGCGCGCTGGCCGGATCGGCTCGGCGACGAGCCGATCCGGGTCGAGCACTGGGTCGTGGCCGAACGTCAAGGGCAGGTGGCGGCACGCAACATGCTGGGGCAGCGCGAGCCGTTCGACATGGTGCCGTTCTTCTGGACGGAGCAGTACGACTTCAGCCTGGCCTATGTCGGCCACGCCG
>JALYSL010000331.1 GCA_030854825.1 Pseudomonadota bacterium | reverse complement strand
CGTCGATCTCGTAGAGCACGCCCCAGACGACGTCCTCCTCGCGGCCGGTCTCGACGATGTCGCACTTCGCCGAGCCGTCGCCGCCAGCCATGTGCCAGGCCAGCTTGTGCCCCGGCAGCCGACCCACGCCGAGCGCTCGCGCCGATGGTGTGCGCTCGCGCAGCCTGCGCGAGCACATATTCGACCCGTACGCGAAGTTGATGTAGGTGATCGAATCCTGCTGCGACATCGCGTTTCGACGACGACCGCTGCGCCGGTTATTTCGCCATCTTGTCGGTGACCGCATGGGTCCACGCCGCGGCGCCCGGGTCCTTCTTGATCACCGGATCGCTGCCGCCGGCGAGCAGCACCTTGACCGTGCGCTCGTAGGCGACCGGGTCGAGCACGCCCATGTTCGCCTTGCCGGCGTTGGTGATGAGCTTGGCGACATTCTCGAGCTGGCGCTTCTGTACCTTGGCGCTCGATCCGCCCGAGGTGTCGGCGGCGAGCACGATCTTCACCGCTTCGTCCTGGTGCTTGATCGCGTAGTTCCAGCCCTCGATCGAAGCCTTGACGAACTTCGCCAGCTTGGCGACGTAGGCCGGATCCTTCAGGTCGGACTCGCGCGCGTAGAGGCCGTCTTCGAGCGTCGCGACGCCCTGGTCCTCGTACGGAAAGGTGACGAGGTCGCTCGCCTTGACGCCGGCGTCGATCAGCTGCCAGTACTCGTTGTAGTTCATGGTCGAGATGCAGGCGGCCTGGTTCTGCAGCAGCGGATCAACGTTGAACCCCTGCTTGAGTACCTTCACGTCGGGGTTGGCGCCGCTCGTCTTCAGGTGCAGCGTGCCCATCCAGCTGAGAAACGGGTATTCGTTGCCGCCGAACCAGACGCCGAGCGTCTTGCCCTTGAAGTCCTTCGGCGACGACACCCCGCTCGACTTCTTGCAGGTCAGCATCATTCCCGAACGATTGAAGATCTGCGCGATGTTGACCATCGGCACACCCGCCTCGCGGGCGGCGAGCGCGCTCGGCATCCAGTCGACGGTCACGTCGGCGCCCTTGGCGGCGAGCACCTGGGCCGGCGCGATGTCGGGGCCGCCCGGCTTGATCGTCACGTCGAGGCCGGCGTCCTTGTAGAAGCCCTTGGCCTGGGCGACGTAGTAGCCGGCGAACTGGGCCTGCGGCAGCCACTTGAGCTGGACCGTGACCTTGTTGTCGGCGGCCGCCGTGGTGCCGGCGGCGCCGGCCAGCAGCAGCGAGATCAGGAAGGTGCTTTTGCGCATCGAGGGAGCTCCGGAGGTTGTGCCTTGCGGCGTGGGAATGACGACTGTGTCCAGGAAGGGATTTGAACTCATCCAGCGCTCCGAATCGAGGGGTGCCAAAAGGTTGCGCGCCGCTCGAGCCAGGCGAGCAGCCCGTAGAGCAGCGATCCGGCCACCGCCGACACGGCGATCGCCGCCCAGACCAGGCCCATGTTCAGCCGCGCCGCCTCTGTCGAGATGCGAAAGCCGAGGCCGGAAATCGGCGAGCCGAAGAACTCGGCGACGATGGCGCCGATCATCGCCAAGGTCGAGTTCACCTTGAGGGCGTTGAAGACGAAGGGCAGAGCCACCGGAATGCGCAGCGCCAGCAGCGTGCGCCAGTAGCCGGCGCCGTACGAGCGCATCAGGTCGCGCTCCATGTGGCCGGCCTCCTTCAGGCCCGCGAGCGTATTGACGAGCATCGGAAAGAAGGTCATGACGACGACGACGGCCGCCTTCGAATGCCAGTCGAAGCCGAACCACATGACCATGATCGGCGCGACGCCAACCAGCGGCATCGTGCTCGCCAGCGCCGCCACCGGCAGCAGGCCGCGCTGCAGGAACGGGCTGCGGTCGATCAGCACGCCGGTCACGAAGCCGAGTGCCGAGCCGGCGACCAACCCGATCAACGCCGAATGCAACACCGTCTGGATGAAATCTTCGGCGAGCACGCCGGAGCTGGCGACGAGCGCGTGGCCGATCAGGCTCGGCGCCGGCAGCAGCACCTGCGGCACCTCGAGCGCCTGCGTCAGCAGTTGCCAGAAGATGAGCGCCCAGGCTCCGAACAACAAGGGTGCGGCGAACCGGCCAATCGCGCCGTAGCCGTCGAGCGACGCCGCCCAGCGCACGCTGAACACCGCGCTGACGAGGAGCAGCACCAGCAGTCCGGCGAGCGCCGTCATGCTCATCGCTAGCCTCCCGGCGTGAGCCAGCGTTCGGCCAGGGCGACGCCGCCGGTCAGCGCCAGGCCGAGCAGTGCCGACATGATCAGTGCCGACCAGATCTGCACCGTGTTGCCGTAGTACGAGCCCGTGAGCAGGCGCGCGCCGAGGCCCGCCTGCGCGCCGGTCGGCAGCTCGCCGACGATGGCGCCGACCAGCCCGGCGGCGATGCCGACGCGAAGCGACGGAAAAAGAAACGGCAACGACGCCGGCACGCGCAGCTTCCAGAACGTGTCACGGGGCGAGGCCGCATAGGTGTGCAGCAGCTCGAGCTCGATCACGCCGGGCGAGCGCAGGCCCTTGACCAGTGCCACAGCAACGGGAAAGAAGCACAGGTACATCGAGATCACCGCTTTCGGAAAGACGCCGCTCATGCCCATGCTGCCGAGGATGACGATGACGATCGGCGCGATCGCCAGCACCGGCACGGTCTGAGAGGCGATGACCCAGGGAAAGAAGCTTCGCTCGAGGGTGCGCGAGTGAACGATGAGTACCGCGATGACGGCACCGAGCGCCGTGCCCATGACGAATCCGAGCAGCGTCGCCGAGCTGGTGACGGCAGTGTGATAGAGCAGGTTGCGCGGTGAATCGACCGGCCAGCCGAAGATCGAATCGAAAAGATCGAGGGCGATCTGGTGCGGCGCAGGCAGCACCGGGCGATCCATCGAGAGCGTGAGGCGAACGAGGTCCATCGCCGTCCAGCCGGGCTGATCGGCGAGCTGGCGCTCGATCACCTGCGAGGCATTGAGGCCGATCGCAGCGAGGTACCAGACGACGAGAAAAGCGCTGAGCACGACGAGGATCGGGCCAGCGCGGAACCAGGCTTCTCGGAGGTGTCCGCGTGGCATGTCAGCTCGCCACGGCACGACGCGCCGCATATATCGAGGTGGACGCCAAGGGTATTGGCTGGCCCATTGCGCTCATGTCCCCCGAGCCGCGGCTTCGCCCCGGCTTTCCTCCTTTACTTCGCTCGATCGGCCAGCCAATACCCTTGGCAAGCATCGCCCATGGCCCGCGAACGAAGAGCGGCGGCGGTGCCGGATCAGGACGGTGGGGCATTCTGTGGAGCGAAGTAAAGGAGGAGATGGCAGCGCAAGCTGCCTCCGGGGGACATGAGCGCAACAGAGC
>JALYSL010000327.1 GCA_030854825.1 Pseudomonadota bacterium | reverse complement strand
GGCAGCTCGAGCGCGAGCGTGCTGACGCTCTTCGCTTCCAGGTCGTTGTTGTTGCCGTTGATCTGGTTGGGGTTGAGCGGGTCCATGTTGAACAGGTCGAAAATCCTGCCGACGGCGATGTAGAACGACTCCTTGCGCTGGCCCACGAACACCCGGCCCGGGGTCGAACAGCCCGGAATGCCGAGGTTGACGCTGTAGATGTACTTGTTGGCATAGGTCGCGTAGTTGCCGGCGCCGCCGAACGTCTTGTCGCCGATGTTGTCAACCGGCTTGGTGAAGGTGGTCGAGCCGCCGGTGGCGTTGCTGGCGGCAGCGGCCGTACCCGTACGGCGATCGCCCATGACCGTCGTCAGGGTATAGGTCTCGTTGACGTTCAGAACCGGAGGCGCACCTGCCGAAGGCGAGGGGCCCGCATCGATCAGGGGAATCTTGACCTGCATGCCGCCGACGCTCAGGGCTGCGGCACTCGAGGTGCTCTTGAAGCGGAACTGGAACGTCAGAGCTTCTTTGCCGGCGCCGGCGTTGTCGATGTGGACCTCGTAGAGCGCATTCGGATTGAACTGATAGAAGTTCGGGCCGCCCTGCGGTTCCTGAAACGGGATGTAGTTGGCCAGGATCGTGACGAAGCCGGAACGACCCGCTTCGTAGCTTCTGAACATGTAGAGATCGGTCGCGTCGACCGAGGGATTCATGGCGATGCTCGGTGCTTCGCGGTGGCTCGAGGCCTGGGCCGGCAGTGCCGTCAGTCCATAAAGCGCACCGACCGCGGCCAAGACGGGCAGCAGTCGGACATTGCGGGAAATCAGTAGTTTCATGGTGTTCTCGCTCCTCGTTGAATGAAGGTCGGGAGTCGGCCAACCGAACTCCCACCGGACGAATGCGGCCATGCGAAACGTCTGTTGCCGGTCTACGCGGTGCGCCAAGTCCCGGATGCAGCGCAGCGAATATTTCGCCGACACTCTCCGCTTCGACCGCACCACAAAGAAAAGCTCGAACTCCCCACCTTGCACGCGGCACGCCTTAGGCAAAGAGGGTGCCCGCCGGCCCGTCCGGTAAGGCGAAGCGCAGCGGCGCGACCTAGCGCTAGCATCGTTGCCAAGAACCAGGAGTCTTCGTGAACCTCTCCAGTTTCAGCTTTCCCGCGGCGCTCCGCCGTCCTGCATTGGTCGCCATGGTGTCACTCGCTGCCTTTGGCCAAGGCACCCTCGCCGGTGAGGCCTGCACGGCCAAGAGCCCGAGCGTCGTGACACCGGTCGTCGAGCTCTACACGTCCGAGGGCTGCAATTCCTGCCCCCCCGCCGATCGCTGGATGTCGAAGCTGAAGGCGGATCCGGGCGTCGTCGCCCTGGCCTTCCACGTCGACTACTGGGATCGCCTCGGCTGGAAGGACCGGTTCTCGAGCGCCGCCTTCACCGAGCGGCAGGCCTCGCAGCAGCCGGTCAACGGCGCTCGCTTCAGCTACACGCCGCAGGTCGTCGTCGACGGCCAGGATCGCAAGGACTGGTCGTCGCTGGCCACGCCGATCGTCGAGCGCGCGACCGCACCGATCGAGCTGGCGCTGGCCCGCGACGGCGATCACGTCACCGCGACCGTCACGGCCGGTGCGCATGCGCCCAGGCGGCTCGCCGCCTACTGGGCGATCACCGAGCAGAACCATGTCACCGCTGTCAAGGCCGGCGAAAACGAAGGCGCCACCCTGCGCCACGACTTCGTGGTGCGCGACTACCGGCCCGTGGCGGCGTGGACGACGAGCGCCGATGCACCGCGAACCCTGGCCTTCGATCTGCCCGATGTCGGCGACCCGTCGCACCCGCGCCAGGTCAACCTGGTCGTCGTCGACGCCGAGACCGGCCGGCCGGTGCAGGCGCTGAAGATCGGCTGCTAAGGCCGGTTAACCCGGAGCGCGCAACGCGGCGCGCAACTCGGCGCCGATCTCCGGCCTGGCGGCGAACGGATCGGTCGGGTTTCTCGCCTGCACGATGTCTTCCAGACGCGTCTGCACGCTGGCCAGCGCCTTCGGGTGGCTGTAGATATAGAAACGGTCGGCCTCGATCGCCTCGAAGACGAACTGCGCGACATCAGCGGCGCTGACCTTGCCCTTGCCGACCGCTCGTTCGCTCATCGCCTTGCCGATCAGCTGGCTGCGCGTCGGCTTGTCGGCAGGCAGTGCGTCGGGCCGGTTGCGCTGGCTCTCGGTGATGCCCGTCGGCACGAAGAACGGGCACAACACCGAAGCGCCGATCTGATCGGTGACGAGGCGCAGATCCTGGTACAGCGTCTCGCTCAGGGCGACGACGGCGTGCTTGCTGACGTTGTAGACGCCCATGTTCGGCATGTCGACAAGCCCGGCCATCGAGGCCGTGTTGACGATATGCCCTTCGTAGGCCGGATCCTTGGCCGCCGCGTCGAGCATCAGCGGCGTGAAAACGCGCACCCCGTGGACGACGCCCATCACATTGACGCCCATGACCCATTCCCAGTCGGCCAGCGTGCTTTCCCAGATCAGGCCGCCGGCCCCGACGCCGGCATTGTTGAAGACGATGTGCGGCGCACCGAAGCGCGAGGCAACGGTGCGACCCAGCGCCTCGACCTCGGCCGACTTGCTGACGTCGAGACGCTGCGCCAGCACCTTCGCCCCGAGCGATTCGATCTCGGCCGCGGCGCGTTCGAGCGCGTCGGCCTGGACGTCAACCATGACGACGTTCATGCCGCGGCGTGCGGCGATCCGCGAAGTCTCGAGCCCGAAACCCGAGCCCGCGCCGGTGATGACGGCGGTGCGCCCCTTGAAGGTCTTCATGAGCCTTCCTTCCTGGCGACGATCGCCTTGACGTGAAAACCGATGCGGGGAAAGTGGACGTGGACCGTGCCGGCCCGGACGTCGTGCCGCTCGACGACGACCTCTTCGCCGTCGAGGCCGACCAGCGTTCCGGCGACTTCGTCGTGCGCGTAGTCGGCGGGCGTGACGCCGACCGGCGTGCCCGCTGCGATGCCGGCGTCCGGCGCGACCGCACACGCGGCGAAGGTCGTCGAGCCTCGTGCCAGGGCAATCGCGTCAGCGCTCGAAAGCTCCGTCGGCTCACCATGGCCGAAGGCGGCGACCCGCTCGTACCAGGCGTTGACGTGCGCAAACGGCGCGAGATGCCTGGCCACTTCCGTCGAGCGGCGAACGAACCAGATCGACTGCGCTGCCGAGAAATCGGCGATCGACGGCAGTGCGCCGAGCAGGAACGGCCGCGAATCGCCGAGCATGGCCTCGAGGCGGCCGACGTAGGCGTTCAGCATCGCCGTGGCGTCGCCCAAAGGGGTGCGGCGCATCGACGGGTTCATCGCCGCACGGTCGGCGCCGAAGGCGCGCAGGAACTCGGGCGGCGCATCGGCGAAAATCTGCGCAGCGCCAGCCGGCTGCAACGTGAACGGCACCGCGATCCAGAAGAGCGAGGTGTCGGCCCATTGAGCGACGATCTCGTCGAGTCCGTGCGTCGCCTCCGGGTAGAGCGGCGGCTCCGGCGCAAGACGGTCGATGACGCGGCACATCAGCGCCGAGTCGCAATACACGTCGGCGCCGATCTGCATGAAAGGCGTGCGCCGGTAGCCGCCGGTCAGCGCCACGACGTCGGGCTTGGGCAGCATCACCGGCACGTCGACCGAGCGCCAGCGCAGGCGCTTCATGCCGAGGACGAGACGAACCTTCTCGGAGAACGGTGAGCCGGCGTAGTGGTGCAGGACGATGTCTGTCATGGCTTGCAGTCTTCGCAGAACGCGTCGGGATCGACCTTCGCGCGCGGGTCAGACGAGCTTGACGAGCTGCTTGCCGAAGTTGCGGCCTTTCAACAAGCCGAGGAATGCCTCCGGTGCCGCCTCGATGCCGTCGGCGACCGTCTCGCGGTACTTCAGCTTGCCGGTCGCAACCAGCGTACCCAGTTCCTTCAGCGCTTCCGGCCAGAGCTCCATGTGCTCGCCGGTGATGAAGCCTTCGATCGTCAGGCGCGACTGCAGGATGAGCTGCGGCTGCTGCAGCGGGATCGGCGCACCGTTGTAGCCGCTGATCATGCCGCACAAGGCAATTCGGCCGAAAGCGTTCATGCGTGCCAGCGTGACGTCGAGAACGACGCCGCCGACGTTCTCGAAGCAGCCGTCGACGCCGTCCGGCGTCGCTTCCTTCAGCGCCTGATAGAGGTCCTTCGAATCGCGATGCGCCTTGTAGTCGACGCAGGCGTCGAAGCCGAGCTCGCCGGTCACGTTGTTGCACTTGTCGGCGCCGCCGGCGATGCCGACGGCCCGGCAACCGCGCGCCTTCGCGAGCTGGCCAACGACACTTCCGACCGCCCCGCTCGCGGCGCTGACGACGATCGTCTGCCCCGCTTTCGGCTGGCAGATCTTCGTCAGGCCGTACCAGGCCGTGACACCCGGCATGCCGACCGCGCCGAGGTACGCCGACAGCGGAATGCGCGTCGCGTCGACCTTGCGCAGCAGGCCCGGCGTCGCGCCGTCGACGATCGCGTATTGCTGCCAGCCGCCGTAGCCGACGACGGTGTCGCCCGGCTTGTAGCCAGGATGTCTCGAGGCCACGACCTCGCCGACCGTGCCGCCTTGCATGACCTGATTCAAAGGCTGCGGCCGGGCGTAGCTCTTGGCATCGTTCATGCGACCGCGCATGTAGGGATCGAGGCTCAGGAAGCGGTTGCGCACGAGCACCTGGCCTTCGCCGGGCTCGCCGAGCGGAGCTTCGACGAGACGAAAGTTGTCGGCCGTCGCTTCGCCTTCGGGACGCGATACGAGATGGATCTGTCGATTGGTCGTGGCCATGGCTGGCTCCTCAGTCTGATGCGTTGAGACGCTGGACGCGCCGACCGCCGACGGCGAGCGCGCGCATGAACTTGAACGTGCCGGTGCCCTGCGCGACCAGCTTGCCGTCGCCGCCGATCACCGTCGCCTCGCAGAACGCGAGCGACGCCGAGCGGTGCAGGCGTCTTGCCGTCGCGACGAGCCGGCCTTCGCCCGGCCGCATGAAGCTCGTCTTCATCTCGATCGTGACGACGCCCGACGACTCGTACTCACCGCCCTCGCCCGGGCTGCGCGCCGCGTGGGCCATGGCGATGTCGAGCAGCGTCATGGTCACGCCGCCGTGCGCGACGCTCCATGAATTGCAGAGCTCCTCGCGCAGCTCGAGCGCGAGCTCGGCTTCGTCGCGTTCGAAGCGCACGAGCTCGAGCCCGAGCAATTCGGCGAAGGGAATGCGGACAGCGAGCTTCATGCGGCAGCGATCGGCCGGGCGCCGGGCCGCCCCAAGCCCGGCCGGCCTTGCAGGCCGCGGCGTTGCGAGATGCAACGCCTCCTCGTGCCGTCCAGGCC
>JALYSL010000319.1 GCA_030854825.1 Pseudomonadota bacterium | reverse complement strand
CAGCCAGAGGGCGAACGTGCCTGACAACGTGGGGATCAGCTCGCGCCGCTTCATCGCGATCGCCGGCTCGGCGACCGAAGCGGCCAGCGCCCTTGCGCCCTGATCGACCGCCAGAACGACAGCGGGCATTCCCGCGAGCAGCCGCTCTACATATGACCGCCTCGCCTGCTGCGCCAGTGCCGTCGGGTTGGCGGGGGTGGGCATGGGGTGGTGGGTAATCCGTCCTGGCTGGAACCTGATTCGACTCTACACCACGGCTCCGGCGTTCGGGTCGTCGCGATCGTGTTCCTTGGCCGTGGGTCCGACCAGGTCCTCACGCTTGACGCCGAGCCACATCGCGATCGCAGCGGCGACGAAAACCGACGAGTAGATGCCGAACAGGATGCCGATCGTCAAGGCGATCGCGAAGTAGTGCAGCGTCTGGCCGCCGAAGAGGAGCATCGACAGCACCATCATCTGGGTCGAGCCGTGGGTAATGATGGTGCGGCTGATCGTGCTTGTGATGGCGTGGTCGATCGTCTGCTCGGTCGTCATTTTCCGATAGCGGCGAAACGACTCGCGGATCCGGTCGAAGATGACGACCGACTCGTTCACCGAATAGCCCAGCACGGCCAGCACCGCGGCCAGCACCGAGAGCGAGAACTCCCACTGGAAGAAGGCGAAAAAGCCCAGGATGATGACGACATCGTGCAGGTTGGCGACGATCGCGGCGATCGAGAACTTCCATTCGAAGCGAACCGCCAGGTAGATCATGATGCCGATGACGACGAAGGCCAGCGCCTTGGCGCCGTCCTGGGCGAGCTCCTTGCCCACTTGCGGGCCCACGACCTCGCTGCTCGACAGGCGCACCGGTTCGACGGTCCCCGTCGTGCAGACCTGGCGCGATGCCGTCTGCCCCTGGTCGGCGGCGCTGCCTTGTGCCTTGACGGCACCGCCCTCGGCATTGCAGAGCGCACCGAAGACGCGGGTGGTCAGGTCGCCCTGCTTCAGATCGGCGCGCAACGGCACCCGGATCATGACGTCGCGCGAGCTGCCGAAGTTCTGCACCAGGACGTCGCCAAGGCCGAGACCTTCGACGGCCGCGCGCACCTTGGGAATGTCGGCCGAATCAGCGTAGGCTGCCTCGATGACGTTGCCGCCGGTGAACTCGATGGAGTAGTGCAGGCCGCGCGTCGTCAGGAAGAAGACGGCGGCGAGGAAGGTCACCAGCGAGATGACGTTGAAGACCAGCGCATGCCGCATGAACGGGATGTCGCGCCGGATACGGAAGAACTCCATCGAATGCTTCTCTCGTTGTCTGAGCGTTGCCGCTTCAGGTCTTTGCCGGAACGCCGGCGCCGGGCTTCCAGACCTGGCCGATCGAGATGCTCTTCAGGCGCTTTTGCCGGCCATACCAGAGGTTGACCAGGCCGCGCGAGAACAACACCGCCGAGAACATCGAAGTCATGATGCCCAGGCAGTGGACGATCGCGAAGCCGCGGATCGGCCCCGAGCCGAAAGTGAGCAGGGCCAGGCCGGCGATCAGCGTCGTCACGTTCGAATCGAGAATCGTCGCGAACGCACGCTCGTAGCCGGTGTTGATCGCCGCCTGCGGCGAAGCACCGCCCCGCAACTCTTCGCGCACTCGCTCGTTGATGAGCACGTTGGCGTCGATCGCCATGCCGAGGGCGAGCGCGACGGCGGCGATGCCCGGCAGGGTCAGCGTCGCCTGCAGCATCGACAGCACGGCGATGAGAAGAAGCAGGTTGAAAGCCAGCGCCAGCGTCGAGATCACGCCGAACAGCAGGTAGTAGGCACACATGAAGACGGCGATCGCGGCAAAGCCGTACATGACGCTGTGAAAGCCCTTGGCGATGTTCTCGGCGCCCAGGCTCGGGCCGATCGTGCGCTCCTCGATGATCTCCATCGGCGCAGCCAGCGAGCCGGCGCGCAGCAGCAGCGACGTGTCGTTGGCTTCGGCCGTGGTCATGCTGCCGGTGATCTGGAAGCGGTTGCCGAGCTCGCCGCGAATGACCGGCGCCGTCACGACCTCGCCCTTGCCCTTCTCGAATAGCAGGATCGCCATGCGCTTGCCGATGTTGTCGCGCGAGACGTCGCGCATGATCCGCGCGCCCTTGGCGTCGACCGTCAGGTTGACGGACGGCTGGTGGTTCTCGTCGAAGCCGGGTTGCGCGTCGGTCAGGTTTTCGCCGGTGATGATGACCTGGCGCTTGACGACGATCGGCGAGCCGCGCCGCTCGACGTAGCGCTCGTCGCCGAACGGCACCGGCCCCGTACCGACCTCGGCGGCGCGCCCTTCGACGCTGTCGTCGGCCATGCGCATCTCGAGCGTGGCCGTCCGGCCGATGATGTCCTTGGCCTTGGCCGTGTCCTGGACGCCAGGCAACTCGACGACGACGCGGTCGGCGCCCTGCTGCTGGATCACCGGCTCGGCCACGCCGAGCTCGTTGACACGGTTGTGCAAGGTCGTGATGTTCTGCGTGATCGCCGCCGCCTGGATGCGCTTGGCGGCATCGGGCTTGAGCACGCCGGTGAGCTTGAAGTCGCTGCCCTCGGCCTCTTCCTGCCACTGCAGATCGGGCAACTGGTCCTGCAGCAGCGTGCGCGCCGTCGTTCGTGTGGCGGCATCGCGAAAGCGGATCGAGACGTCGTCGCCGTCGCGGACGATGCCCGAATGGCGAATGTCCTTGTCGCGCAGCAGGGTGCGGATGTCGCCAGTCAGCGAATCGGCCTTTTTCGTCAGCGCCGCCTTCATGTCGACCTGCATCAGGAAGTGGACGCCGCCGCGCAGGTCCAGGCCGAGGTACATGGGCAGGGCGTGGATCGCCGTCAGCCAGCGCGGCGAGCGCGAGAGAAGATTCAGGGCGACGATGTAGCTCGCGTCGGCCGGGTCGGGATTGAGGGCCGCGACCAGCGCCTCCTGGGCCTTGCGTTGCGAATCGAGGTCGGCAAAGCGCGCCTTCACGGAATGGCCGTCGTACTCGACGAAATCGGGCTTCAGCCCGGCCTTGTCGAGGATCTGCTCGACGCTCGGGGCCAGCGACGAATCGACCTTCAGCGTCGCCTTGCCGCTCGATATCTGCACGGCCGGAGCCTCGCCGAAGAAGTTCGGCAGGGTGTAGAAGATGCCGACGACCAGCGCGACGACGAGGATCGCGTATTTCCAGACCGGATAGCGGTTCAATCGACGCTCCGCGTTCTTGGCAGTTGACTACTTGACCGTGCCCTTGGGCATGACTTGCACCACAGCCGAGCGTTGCACCTGGATCTCGACGCCGTTGGCGACCTCGACGCTCAGGAACGACTCGCCGATCTTCGAGATCTTGCCGAGCATGCCGCCCGAGGTCACGACTTCGTCGCCCTTGGCCAGCGCCTCGACCATCGCCTTCGCTTCCTTTTGCCGCTTCATCTGCGGCCGGATCATCACGAAGTAGAGAACGACGAACATCAGCACCAGCGGCAGCATGCTGCCGAGATTGCTGAACATCGATTCGGAACCCGCGACCGGTGCGGCCTGGGCGTGAGCTTCGGTGATGAACACGGGGCTTGATCCTCTCGAGCGCCAGGCGGCGCCGGCAAAACCTGCGGATTGTAGAGGGGGCGAAACGGTTCAGGCCGGCGTTGGCGCGGCGGCCGGTTCGCGGGCCCGCAGGCCGCGTGATGGCGCCGCGCTTCTTGCCGGCACGAGACGCAGCAGCGTGATCTCGGAAGGCGCGCCGAAGCGCTTCGGAGGGCCCCAGTAGCCGGTGCCCCGACTGGTGTAGACCCACATGCGGCGCCAGCGCCCCAGGCCCGCCGTGAACGGCTGCTGCAGCCGGACGAACAGATTCCACGGCAAGAACTGGCCGCCGTGGGTGTGGCCGGAAAGCTGCAGGTCGAATCCGGCGGCTTCGGCGGCTTCGGCACTGCGCGGCTGATGCGCCAGCAGCAGGCGCAATGCTGCGGCGGGCGGGCTGCCGGCGAGAGCGGCTTTCGGATCGCTTTGCTGGGCCCGGTCGAAGTGGCCGGCGCTGTAGTCGGTGACGCCGGCGACGACGAGCGAGGCATCGCTTCGACGCAGCACGACGTGTTCGTTCATCAGAACGGTGAGACCGAGTCGGCGAAGCTCCAGAATCCAGGCGGCGGCGCCGGAGTAGTACTCGTGGTTGCCGGTGACGAAGAAACTGCCCTCGCGCGATTGCAGGCGGGCCAGCGGCGCGACATGCTCGGCCAGATCGGCGACGCTGCCGTCGACGAGATCGCCGGTGATCGCCACCATGTCGGCATCGAGCCGGTTGACGGCATCGACGATCGCCTCGAGATACGGCCGCCGGATCGTCGGGCCGACGTGGATGTCGCTGATCTGGGCGATCGAAAAGCCGTGCAGCGCCGGCGACAGATCGGCGACCGGCACGTCGATGCGGACGACCGCCGCGGTGCGCCGCGCATTGACGAAGCCCCAGGCCGTGACCAGCGCCGCCGCCAGCGGCACCGCGCGGGCGCTCTGCAGCGCGAACGCCGCCAACGACACGTGCGCCGACGACAGCGAGGCGACAGCGGCCATTGCGCCGAGCGCGAGATCGCGAACGATGGTCAGCACGAACAAGGAAGAGAAGAGGCCCATGCCGACCAGCGCGACCCAGGCAAGCGCTCGAGCGAAGCGCCGGCCCGGCCGCGGTTGCCGGGCCCGAAACGCGTATGGCAGCGTCAGCACCGAGACGACGAGAACGGCGAGGAAGGCAGCGCCCCACCCCGGACTGCCCAGGGCGGGCGCGATGCGCCAGCCGACGTAGGCATACAGCAGGAACGCGACGGCACGCAGCGGCATCGGCCGCATTTGGGAGCGGCGGCCGCCGCTTCAATGCATCTTTTTCTTTGCGCCGGGCACTTAGTCAATTTCACCGATGGTCGACGGCACCCGCTGTCGATAAGCTCCACCGGCAACCGGCGGCCGCGCGATTCATTTCGCGGCCGCGAACGGAGACGGGTCGTGGAAGTTTCTTTCAGCAAGGAAGTGGAGCTGCTGCGCCTCGGCGCCGGCCAGGTCTTCCATGGCGAAGGCATCCTCGCCATCACCAAGGGACTCCTGCAATCGGGGGTCTCTTACGTCGGCGGCTACCAGGGCGCACCGGTATCGCACCTGCTCGACGTGATGGTGCAGGCCGAGCCCTACATGAAGGAGCTCGGCGTGCACGTCGAGGCGTGCGCCAATGAAGCTTCGGCCGCGGCCATGCTCGGCGCCTCGATCCACTACCCGCTGCGCGGCGCGGTGACCTGGAAATCGATCGTCGGCACCAACGTCGCCGCCGACGCGCTCTCGAACCTCTCGTCGCCCGGCGTCACGGGCGGCGCGCTGATCGTCGTCGGCGAAGACTATGGCGAAGGCGCGAGCGTGATCCAGGAGCGCACTCACGCCTACGCGATGAAGTCGTCGATGCTGATGCTCGACCCGCGGCCCGAGCTCGGCCACATGGTGCGCATGGTCGAAGAGGGCTTTCGCCTCTCGGAAGCGTCGAACATGCCGGCCATGCTCGAGCTGCGCATCCGCGCCTGCCACGTGCGCGGCAGCTTCGTCTGCAAGGACAACGTCTCGCCCGGCGTCTCGACGATGCACACGCTGGCCGAGCCGGCACCGTTCGACTATGCCCGGCTCGCCCATCCACCCGTCACCTTCGGCCAGGAGAAGCGAAAGAGCGGCGAGCGCATTCCGGCAGCGCAGCGCTACATCACCGAGCACGCGCTCAACGAGCACGCCGTCGGCACGACGCACCCCGACGTCGGCCTGATCGTCCAGGGCGGTCTCTACAACACGCTGATCCGCGCGTTGCAGCAGCTCGACCTCGCCGACGCATTCGGCGAGAGCGCGCTGTCGCTGCTGGTGCTCAACGTCACCTTCCCGCTCGTGCCGGAGGAAATCGTCGCCTTCTGCCGCGACAAGCGGGCCGTGCTCGTCGTCGAGGAAGGGCAGCCCGAGTACATCGAGCGCGACATCCTGGCGGCGCTGCATCGCGCCAAGGTCGCCACTTCGCTGCACGGCAAGGATCGGCTGCAGCTGGCCGGCGAATACACGGTCGAGGTGACGACCTCGGGCCTGATCGGCTTCATCGAGCAACACCTGCCGGAGGTCGACGTCGGTGCCGCGCGACACTGGCTCGCCGGCAATGCGCAGCGCCGCGCCGACGTCGGTGCGGCCCTCGACAAGGCCTTGCCGGCGCGGCCGCCCGGCTTTTGCATCGGCTGCCCCGAGCGGCCGGTCTTCGCGGCGCTCAAGCTGGCCCAGCAGGAAGTCGGCCCGGTGCACGTCGCCGCCGACATCGGCTGTCACGCGCTCGCCACCTTCGAGCCGTTCTCGTCGGGCCACTCGATCCTCGGCTACGGCATGAGCCTGGCGAGCAGCGCCGGCGTCGCGCCGATGATGAAGCGGCGCGTGCTCTCGGTGATGGGCGACGGCGGCTTCTGGCACAACGGCCTGCTTACCGGCGTGCAGTCGGCGCTCTTCAACGGCGACGACTCGGTGCTGCTGATCATGAAGAACGGCTACACCTCGGCGACCGGCACGCAGGACATCATCTCGACGCCCGACGAAGAGGAAAAGGCGCGCGCGCCCGACAAGCAGCAAAGCCTGGTCGACCGCAACACGACGATCGAATCGACGCTGAAAGGGCTCGGCGTGCAGTGGCTGCGCACCGTCCACACCTATCGGGTCGCCGAGATGAAGAAGACGCTCGAGGAAGCGTTCACGAGCGAGTTCGCCGGGCTCAAGGTCATCATCGCCGAGGGCGAGTGCCAGCTCGAGCGGCAGCGCCGCATCCGGCCGTGGATCGCCGGGTTGCTGAAGCGCGGCAAGCGGGTCGTGCGCGTCAAGTACGGCGTCGACGAGGACGTCTGCACCGGCGACCACGCCTGCATTCGCCTGTCGGGCTGCCCGACGCTGACGTTGAAGGACAACCCCGACCCGCTCAAGGTCGATCCGGTCGCCACCGTCATCGACGGCTGCGTCGGCTGCGGCCTGTGCGGCGAGAACGCCCACGCGGCGACGCTGTGCCCGTCGTTCTACCGTGGCGAGGTCGTGCAGAACCCGCGCTGGAGCGAGCGCGCCCTCGAATCGCTGCGCGCCGTCTTTCGCCGCGCCATGCAGCCGGCATGAACGCCGCAACGCCCATCACGATCCTCGTCACCGCGCTCGGCGGCGAAGGCGGCGGCGTGCTCGCCGAGTGGCTGGTCGACACCGCCGCGCGCGCCGGGCTCAGCGTACAGAGCACGTCGATCCCCGGCGTCGCGCAGCGCACCGGCGCGACGACCTACTACGTCGAAGTGTTCCCGGTGCCCGAT
>JALYSL010000301.1 GCA_030854825.1 Pseudomonadota bacterium | reverse complement strand
GTATAGGGGTGCGCCGCGTCGGCGACCTGGGGCGGGGCCGGCGACTTGAAATCGGGGCCGACGGCGCAGGCCGTCAGCGCCAGCGTCGCCGCGGCGGCAACCAGGCCGACGCGCCCCGGTGCGATCGATGTGCGGGTCTGCCTCATGCTTTGCTCCGGAGATGTCGTTTCGGCGTCGCCACCTTCGACGAGGTGGGCTGACGCAACGTGCGTGCCGGCTTGGCGACGGTTCGGTCTGCCGCGGCGCTTTTCCGGCGGCGCTTGCGCTCGGCCGCGATCAGCGTGTCGGCGCTGCGTACGAGGCGGCGCCGCCAGAGGTCGATCGCGTCCGGCCCGGCCAGCAACTGCGGTGCGAGTGCGTCCACAACCTCGCAGTTGACAAGGAGGTGAACGGCGGGGCCGATGATCAGCGTCGCCAGCGCCAACACTTCATCGTCGGCCCGGGCGACGCCGAGACGTTCGCACAGCATGGCGACGAGGGCGGCGTGCATCGGCTGCATGCCGCGGTCGACCTTCTCGCGCCACAGGCCCGTCGGCTCGATCATCTCGCGGCGATGCAGCTTGATCCACAGGCGTGCCTGTGCGCCGCTGCGCAGCGGCGCCAGAATGTGCTCGAACAGATTCTCGAGCGAGGCCGTCGTCGAGGCGATGTGGCTGCGGTCGTCGGACGCCGGCGCCGCGCCGCCCCAGAAGACGGCACGGTACAGACCTTCCTTGTTGCCGAAGTAGTAGCTCACCGCGGCGACGTTGACGCCGGCGGCGAGGGCGATCTGGCGGATCGAGGTCTTGGCGTAGCCCTGCTCGGCGAAGAGCTTGAGACCGGCCAGCAGCAGCCGCTCACGCGCCGGCTCGCCCGGCTCGCGCACGGCCAGCAGCGACTGGGCGACCGGGCAACGGGCTTCGGCGGGAAGGGCGGCACGCATCGCGGCGCATTCTAGCCACAATGAAACGAACGTTTGATTGAAAGCGTCGACCGACGCGATAGCAAGGTCCGACGATGCGGCGCTAGACGATGTCGACGCTGTGAAAACCGTAGCTGCCGGCGCGCCGATCCGCGAAGAAGAGCTCAAGCGTCTTCTTCGTGGTGCGAAATGCTATCTCTTCCCAGGGCACCTCGCCCTCGCCGAACAGCCGGGCCTCGATCGTCTCCGGGCCGGGCGCGAAATCGATGTCGAGCAGGCGGGCGCGATAGAAGAGATGCACCTGGCCGACCCGGGCCACGTTGATAAGAGTGAAGAGCCCGAGCATCTCGATGCGCGCGCCGGCTTCCTCGACCGTCTCACGCAGCGCCCCTTCGGCGGTGCTTTCGCCGAGCTCCATGAAGCCGGCCGGCAAGGTCCACAGGCCGCGCCGCGGCTCGATGTTGCGCCGGCAGAGCAGCACCTGCTCTTCCCAGACCGGCAGGGTGCCGACGACGTTGAGCGGGTTTTCGTATTGGATTGTGCCGCAGACGGTGCAGGTGGCGCGGTCGCGGTTGTCGTCGGCCGGCGTCTCGTAGACCACCTTGCCGCCGCAGGCCCGGCAGTGTTTGATGCTCTTGGGCATGAACATTCGCGCAAGTGTAGTGGCGCGCTGCGCGTGGCATCATCGTGCGGACATCGCGCCGGCGTCGCGGCGCGTCCTGAAACGGATCCACGATGAGCCACGTCTTTGCCCCGCCCGCGATCGCGAGCGTTCCTGTGGCCGGCACTGCCGGCGAGAGCTTTCCGGTGCATCGCATCTATTGCGTCGGCCGCAACTACGTCGAGCACGCCAAGGAGATGGGGTTCACCGGACGCGAGCCGCCATTCTTCTTCCTCAAGCCGGCGGACGCCGTGCTCTTCGTCGCCGAAGGCCAGGCCGGCCGCATGACCTATCCGAGCCTGACGAAAAGCCTGCATCACGAGGTCGAGCTCGTCGTCGCCATCGGCACCGGCGGGAGCGACATCAAGGCCGCCGACGCGATGAAGCACATCTGGGGCTACGCCGTCGGCCTCGACATGACGCGGCGCGACCTGCAAGGCGAGGCCAAGAAGCTCGGCCGGCCCTGGGACATCGGCAAGGGCTTCGACCACTCGGCGCCGATCGGGCCGGTCCGCCGTGCCGCGGAGTGCAAGGTCGGGTCCGACACGAAGATCTCGCTCGAAGTCAACGGCACCGTGCGCCAGCAGAGCACGATCGGCAAGCTGATCTGGAGCGTCGCCGAGATCATCGAGCACCTCTCGGCGGCCTGGGAACTGGCGCCCGGCGACCTGATCTTCAGCGGCACGCCGGAGGGGGTGGCGGCGGTCGTCGCCGGCGATACGC
>JALYSL010000298.1 GCA_030854825.1 Pseudomonadota bacterium | reverse complement strand
ACATAATAGATCGTGCGGCCCGCGAACGAGACGGGGAGCGGCTCGCCCCTCGCCAGCATGTCCTGAATGCGCTTGTGCGCCGCGTCGCGGCCGGTGAGCATCTTTCCGGACAGGAGCAACCGGTCGCCGGGCTTCCACGACGCGACCTCTTCACGGGTCAGCGCGTCGAGGTCCACGTGCAGGCTCTGCGCGTCGGGCGTCCAGTGCACGTCGGGCCAGAGGTCGGGACTCGGCGGGTCGAGGTAGACGGGGCCTGTGCCGTCGAGCACGAGGTGCGCGTGGCGCGTGGCGGCGCAGTTCGGGATCATCGCCACCGGCTTGCTCGCGGCGTGCGTCGGCGCCATCGCGATCTTCACGTCGAGCACCGTCGTCAGGCCGCCGAGGCCCTGCGCGCCGATGCCGAGCGCGTTGACCTTGTCGCACAGTTCGATGCGCAGTTCCTCGACCTTGTTCCCCGGCCCGCGTGCCTTGAGCTCGGCCATGTCGATGTCTTCCATCAGGCTGTGCTTGGCCATGAACATCGCGTGCTCGGCGGTGCCGCCGATGCCGATTCCCAGCATGCCGGGCGGGCACCAGCCGGCGCCCATCGTCGGCACCGTCTTCAGCACCCAATCGACCAGACTGTCGCTCGGGTTCATCATCACGAACTTCGCCTTGTTCTCGCTGCCGCCGCCCTTGGCCGCGACGATGACCTCGACCGTACCGCCCGGCACCAGCGTCATGTGGACGACGGCGGGCGTGTTGTCCTGGGTGTTCTTGCGCTCGAAATGCGGGTCGGCGACGATCGATGCGCGCAGCGGGTTATCGGCGTCGAGATAGCCCTTGCGAACGCCGTCGTTGACGGCCTCCTCGACGCTGGCCGGAAAACTGTCGAAGCGCACGTCCATGCCGATCTTCAGGAAGACGTTGACGATGCCGGTGTCCTGGCAGATCGGCCGGCGCCCTTCGGCACACATTTTCGAGTTGGTGAGGATCTGGGCGATCGCGTCGCGCGCCGCCGGGCTCTGCTCGAGCTCGTAGGCGCGCGCCAGATGGGCGACGTAGTCGGCCGGGTGGTAGTAGCTGATGTACTGCAGCGCGCCGGCGATGCTGTCGACGAAATCGGCGTGGCGGATGGTCGTGATCATGAAAGGGGGTGCGAGGGCGTAGAAATTGTAGTGGCGGCAGATGAGGTAAAAAGGGCAGCAACACGACCGAGGAGACATTCGAATGAGCACCGAGAGCCACGTCTACGAGCCGCCGGCGAGCGCCGTCAAGAATGCATGGGTATCGGGCATGGGCGCCTACCGCAAGCTCTGCGCCGAAGCCGAGCACGACAGCGAGGCCTACTGGGCGCGCCTGGCGAGGGAGCTGATCAGCTGGCATACGCCGTTCACCAAGATCCTCAACGCCGACAACGCGCCGTTTTTCAAGTGGTTCGAAGACGGTACGCTGAACGCCTCATACAACTGCCTCGACCGAAACGTCGAGGCCGGCCTCGGCGACAAGACGGCGATCATTTTCGAGGCCGACGACGGCAGCGTCGCGCGGGTCAGCTACAAGGAGATGCTGGCGCGCACCTGCCAGCTCGCGAATGCCTTGAAGGCGCGCGGCCTCGTCAAGGGTGATGGCGTCATCATCTACATGCCGATGTCGGTGGAGGGCGTCATCGCGATGCAGGCCTGTGCCCGCATCGGCGCGCCGCACTCGGTGGTGTTCGGCGGCTTTTCTGCGCAAAGCCTGCGCGACCGCATGGCCGATACCGGCGCGATCCTCGTCATCACCGCCGACGAGCAGATGCGCGGCGGCAAGGCGTTACCGCTGAAGTCGATCATCGACGAGGCGCTGCTGGGCCCGGGCCACTCGGTGCGGGACGTTCTCGTCTATCGGCGAACCGGGGGCAAGGTCGAATTTGTGGCGCCACGCGACAAGTGGCTGCACGATGTGATGGACAAGGAGCCGTCGACCTGCGAGCCCGAATGGGTCGGCGCCGAGCACCCGCTGTTCCTGCTCTACACCTCCGGTTCGACCGGCAAGCCGAAGGGCGTGCAGCATTCGACCGGCGGCTACCTGTTGCATGCGGCGCTGACCACGAAGTGGACCTTCGATCTCAAGCCCGACGACATCTTCTGGTGCACGGCAGACATCGGCTGGGTCACCGGCCATACCTACATCACGTACGGGCCGCTGGCGCTCGGCGGCACCGAGATCGTCTTCGAAGGGATCCCGACGTACCCCGATGCCGGCCGCTTTTGGCAGATGATCGAGAAGCACAAGGTCTCGATCTTCTACACCGCGCCGACAGCGATTCGCGCCCTCATCAAGGCGGCGTCGGTCAACGACAAGGCGCATCCGAAGCACTACGACCTGACGAGCCTGCGCATCCTCGGCTCGGTGGGCGAGCCGATCAACCCGGCCGCCTGGGAGTGGTACCACGAGCACATCGGCGGTGGCCGCTGCCCAATCGTCGACACCTGGTGGCAGACGGAGACCGGCGGCCACATGATCACGCCGCTGCCCGGCGCCACGCCGCTGGTGCCCGGCTCGTGCACGCTGCCGTTTCCCGGCATCGACGCGGCGATCGTCGACGAGCAGGGCCACGACGTGCCGAACGGCAAGGGCGGCATTCTCGTCATCAAGAAGCCGTGGCCGGGCATGATCCGCACGATCTACGGCGACCCGGAGCGCTACAGGAAGAGCTACTACCCGGAGGAATTTCACGGCAAGTACTACCTCGCCGGCGACGGCGCCAGCCGCGACGAGAAGACCGGCTACTTCACCATCACCGGCCGCATTGACGACGTTCTCAACGTCAGCGGCCACCGCATGGGCACGATGGAGATCGAGTCGGCGCTCGTCGCCCACACTGCCCTGGTTGCCGAAGCCGCAGTTGTCGGCCGGCCCGACGACACGACCGGCGAGGCGATCTGCGCTTTCGTCGTCCTGAAGCGTTCGCGCCCGACCGGCGAGGAAGCGAAGCAGATCGCCAAGGAGCTGCGCGACTGGGTCGCCAAGGAGATCGGTGCGATCGCCAAGCCGAAGGACATCCGTTTCGGCGACAACCTGCCGAAGACGCGCAGCGGCAAGATCATGCGTAGGCTTCTGCGCTCGGTGGCCAACAACGAGCCGATCACGCAGGACATCTCGACGCTAGAAAATCCGGCCATCCTCGATCAATTGGCGCAGTCCAATTGATCACCAAACCGGGCGATTCGGGGAGCCGCTGCCCGGCCGGCGGCCAGCTCGCATTTGCATCGGCGTCGCCGGCCCACCAAAGGCGCGCGTACAGAGATCGACCTGATAGCGTGACACGGAGCCGCCATGCCGGCGTCGCCTTGAACAGATGCACGTCGGCACGGCCTTGTCGGCCGTGAGTCGTGCTGCCCGCGGCACCGTGCCGCAAGTTCAGTGGATGTCGAACAGGTAGCGCGCGCCGATGGCGTAGGACAGGCCGCGCGTCTGGCCGCGGATGCGATCGTCGCTGCCGATCACGTAGAAATCGGTGACGCTGTCGTACGAATAGGTGTAGCCGACGCTGCTCGTCGTGTGCCGGCGGTCGACAGCCGGTCCCTTCGACGTGCTGTAGGCGATCTGCGCGATCACCTTGCCTGGGCCGATCGGCGCCGAGATGCCGGCGGTGCCGAGCTTGCTCAGCGTGCCGAGGCCGACGTCGTTGATATTCGTGTACTGCGCGAACACGCTGGCGAAACCGAAGTTGTAGGTCGTGCCGACTTGCCAGGTCGTCTCGTCGGTTGGATCGGCGATGCCGTCGTCGACATGGACCCGCTGTGCCGACACGGACAGGCCGAACAGGCCGCGCGTATAGACCACGCTCGAGCCGGCGTAGTCGCCGCGCGTTCGGCCCTTGCCGAGCGCGTACATGACGCTGCCCTGCAAGCCTTCGATGCGTGGTGTGGAATAGCTGAGCGCCCGATCCCAGTAGAAATCGCCGTCCACGCTCTCGAGGTTGCCGCTCAGGAAGATCTGGTGCAGCGCCGGCGAAAAGCCCGTCGAGTTGCCGAAGGCGTTGAAGCGGGTCGATGTCTCGAACAGGTAGGTTTGCAAGCGACCAACGCGCAAGAGGCCGTAGTCGGGATTCGACAGCGACACGAAATTATTGCGCGACAGTACCTTGTCGTTGTCGTTGCGGCCGTAGTCGAGATCCTGAAAGCGGAGGAAGGTCTCCACGGTGGCGCCGGCGGTGAAGCCGGCAGGCAGGCCGTACTTGACGTTCGCCCCGACGAAGCTGGCCGAGAGCGAATTGCTGTTGAAACGGTCGTCGTGTACCAATCCGCTGTTCTCGAAGCGGCCGTACGAGAGGTCGAGCGTCCCGTACAAGGAATAGTCGAGCTGTGCGCGCGCTGACAGGCTGAACACGGCGAGCAGGGCGAAAACTGCGAGACGGGCGAGGCGGGCGATCACTGGGAAGTCTCCTCGGTGTCCGTCATGGGCTGCCTCCGCGCTTCCCCGCGCGCTCTGGCGCGCCAGTTGCGCACGGCGCGAACGAGCAGCGTCGTGGCAGCGAGCAGCAGCATCAGGAGCAGGGAGGGGTCGAGCAGCGAACGGCCGGTGCCGATGCTGCAGCCGCCGCCGGTGACCGACGCGTCGCCTTCGCCCGTGCCGCTCAGCGCGACATCGCGCTCGGCTGGCGCTGCATCGCTCGTGACGCGCAGCGTGCCACCCGTGCTGCCTTCGTTCGTCGGCCGGAAGGTGAGGGTGACCGTGCACTGGCCGCCGGCCGGCAGTGCGAACGGCAGTGCCGGACAAGTCGTGCCCTGGATCGCATAGGGGCCCTCGATGGCGAGGCCCGAGACGGTGACCACGCCGGAGCCGGTGCTGACCAGCCTCACATCGTGCGGCAGTGACTGCGAGCCGACGCGCGTCGCTTCGAAGGACACCGCCG
>JALYSL010000218.1 GCA_030854825.1 Pseudomonadota bacterium | reverse complement strand
CCGATAGGTGTCGAACACGACCGAATCGAACTGGGTCAACACACTGTGACCGATCGTCTCGGCGGTGATGCCGGTACCGTCGGACACAAAATAGACGGTGTGTCTGGGCCCGGGCGGCGCGGCCGCGAGATCGGGTGTCGTGAGCGGCGGAGCGTCGTTCGGAGCGTGCATGTCGGCGATGATGACATCGCCGCCGGCATGGCGGCCGATAGTCTGGCGCCGGACGGCTCGTAGAATCGAGGTCTGTTCCCGCCCGTGCCGCCGTGACCGCGCTCTCCATTGCCTCTCGCTTCTGCCGCGCCCACAGCCGACGTCTCGTCGCTGCGTCGGATCGCGCCGCCGGCGATTCGAGGCCGAGCCGCACACGCATCGCCGCCCTGGGCCGGAAAGCACCGGTTTTTCACGATCGCGGAGCTTCCCCATGTCACCCAGCCACTTGGCGACCGCCCTGGTCGCCCGCCTCGAAGACCTGAGAATGACCGACGTCGAGGCGGTCGGCGGCAAGAACGCCTCCCTCGGCGAAATGATCAGCCAGTTGAGCGAATCGGGCGTGCGCGTGCCCGGTGGGTTCGCAACCACGTCGCATGCGTTTCGCACCTTCCTCGCCGAAGGCGGCTTGGCTCGGCGCATTTCGGAACGTGTCGCCAAGCTGGACACCGATGACGTTCGAGCCCTGGCGGCGGCCGGCGCCGAGATTCGCGGCTGGATCGGCGAGCAGCCCTTTCCGCGCCCGCTCGAAGACGCGATCCGCGCCGAGTTCGAGCGGCTGTCGCGTGACGACGCGCAGGCGAGCTTCGCGGTGCGCTCGTCAGCGACCGCTGAAGACCTGCCCGACGCTTCGTTTGCCGGCCAACAGGAGACCTTCCTCAACGTCACCGGCGTCGACGACGTGCTGGCCAAGATGAAAGAGGTCTTCGCCAGCCTCTACAACGACCGGGCCATCAGCTATCGCGTGCACAAGGGCTACGCGCACGGCGATGTGGCGCTCTCCGCCGGCGTGCAGCGCATGGTGCGCAGCGACCTCGGCTCGGCCGGCGTGATGTTCACGATCGACACCGAGAGCGGTTTCACCGACGTCGTCTTCATCACCTCGAGCTTCGGCCTCGGCGAGACGGTGGTGCAAGGTGCCGTCAATCCCGACGAGTTCTACGTCCACAAGCCGGCGCTGCGCAACGGCAAGCAGGCGATCATCCGGCGCAACCTCGGCTCCAAGCTCATCCGCATGGGCTTCGCCTCGGCCGCGGAGCACGCGGCGACGGGCAAGCTGGTGACGACCGTCGACACCGCGACCGAGCAGCGAAACCGCTATTCGCTGTCGGACGCTGACGTGTCCGAGCTGGCCCGCTATGCGCTCGTCATCGAAAAGCACTACGGCCGGGCCATGGACATCGAGTGGGGCAAGGACGGCGTGGACAGGAAGCTCTACATCCTGCAGGCGCGGCCCGAGACGGTGAAGAGCCAGGCCGAGGGCAAGGTCGAGCAGCGCTACAAGCTGAAGGGCTCGGGCACGGTGCTGGTCGAAGGTCGCGCCATCGGCCAGAAGATCGGCACGGGGTCGGTGCGTATCGTGGGGTCGACGGCCGACATGGACCGGGTCGAGGCCGGCGACGTTCTCGTCACCGACATGACCGATCCGAACTGGGAGCCGGTGATGAAGCGGGCCGCGGCGATCGTCACAAATCGCGGCGGTCGCACTTGTCACGCGGCGATCATCGCCCGCGAGCTCGGCATACCGGCGGTGGTCGGCTGCGGCAACGCGACCGAGCTGCTGAAGGAGGGCGCGCTCGTCACCGTCGCCTGCTCCGAGGGCGACACCGGCTACGTCTACGATGGCCTGCTCGAGACCGAGATCACCGAGGTGCAGCGCGGGGAGCTGCCGTACTCGCCGATCAAGATGATGATGAACGTCGGCAACCCACAGCTCGCTTTCGAGTTCGCGCAGATGCCGAACTCCGGCGTCGGCCTGGCCCGGCTCGAGTTCATCATCAACAACAACATCGGCGTGCACCCGAAGGCGATCCTCGACTATCCGAACATCGACGCCGACCTGAAGAAGGCGGTCGAGAGCGTCGCCCGCGGTCACGCCTCGCCGCGCGCCTTCTACGTCGACAAGCTGACCGAAGGAATCGCGACGATCGCCGCCGCGTTCTGGCCGAAACCGGTGATCGTGCGGCTGTCGGACTTCAAGAGCAACGAGTACAGGAAGCTGATCGGCGGCTCGCGCTACGAGCCCGAGGAAGAAAACCCGATGCTCGGCTTTCGCGGCGCCTCTCGCTATGTGAGCGAGGCGTTCGGCGAAGCGTTCGCAATGGAATGCGAGGCGCTCGTGCGCGTCCGTCGCGACATGGGCCTGAGCAACGTCGAGGTGATGGTTCCTTTCGTGCGCACGGTCGGCCAGGCGGCGCAGGTCATGGGCATGCTTGCGGCCAACGGCTTGAAGCGCGCCTCGGCGGGCGGCACCGACGGGCTCAAGATCATCATGATGTGCGAGGTGCCGAGCAACGCCATCCTGGCCGACCAGTTCCTCGAACACTTCGACGGCATGTCGATCGGCTCGAACGACCTGACCCAGCTCACACTCGGCCTCGATCGCGATTCAGGGCTCGAGCTGCTGGCGAAGGATTTCGACGAGCGCGATCCCGCCGTCAAGGCGATGATCTCGCGCGCCATCGCTGCCTGCCGTGCCACCGGCAAGTACATTGGCATCTGCGGCCAGGGCCCGAGCGATCACCCCGATTTCGCCGACTGGCTGGCCGACGAAGGCATTGCCTCGATCTCGCTCAACCCCGATTCCGTGGTCGAGACCTGGACGCGCCTGGCGACTCGCTGAAGCGGGAAGGCCGCGCCTCAGAGCGTGAAGCTCATGTGCATCTTGTCGTGATAGACGCTGCCTAGCTTGAGGGCGCGAGGCAGGGTGCCGAAGGCGACGAAGCCGCGGCTTTCATAGAGAGCGATGGCGGGGCTGTTGCCGGCCGTCACGGTGAGGGTCAGCATTTCGAGGCCCGGAGTGCGCCGCGCTTCGGCGATGCAGGCATCGAGCAGGTCGCGACCGACGCCGTGCCCGCGCGCCTCCGGGCGCACCATCATGCCGACGACGTGGCCGATGTGCTGCACCTTGTGGCGCAATTCCCGTTCGCAGCCAATGGCGCCGATCATGTGTCTGCCGCGCCAGGTGCCGAGCAGGAAGTGGCCACCGCCGCGGCGGTCGAGACCGAGCCGATGCAGGTAATCGGCAGGTTCTTTTTTCTTCTCGGCGGCGGCGTCGGAGGTGAAGGCCTCGGGATGCGCGAGGAGCATGTCGTCGCGCAACTGCTTGTAGTCGGCCAGGTCGCTGGCGACGAGCGGACGGACGGGCGGCCTCTCGGTCATGCGGCGGATGCGGCTCGTCTTCGCTGCGTCGCTCAGCCGCCGATGTAGTGCATTTCGACGCGCCGCTCGCCGGGGCCAGCCCTCGCGTCGGCACGGCCACGCAGCTCCGAATAGCGATCGTCGCGGCCGTGCCAGAGCAGGCCGACGGCGGCGGCGATGTCGTCGTCGCTGGCGCCGCCGCGAACCAGGGCGCGCAGATCGTGGCCCTGCGTCGCGAAAAGGCACAGGAAGAGCTTGCCTTCGGTGGAGAGCCGGGCTCGATTGCAGTCGCGGCAGAAGGCTCGGGTAACGCTCGAGATCGTGCCGATCTCGCCGGCGACGCTCGGCTCGGCGTAGCGCCAGCGTTCTGCCGTCTCGCCGACCGTCGACACCGCCAGGCGCTCGAGCGCGAAGACGTTGCCGATCTGTTCGATGACCTGCGCCGAGGGCAGCACGTCGTCCATGCGCCAGCCGTTGGTCGAGCCGACGTCCATGTATTCGATGAAACGAAGCGCCACGTCGCGACCTCGGAAGTGGCGCGCCATCGGCACGATCTCGTGGTCGTTGGTGCCGCGCTTGACCACCATGTTGACCTTGATCGGGCCCAGGCCCGCCCGCTCGGCAGCGTCGATGCCGGCGAGCACGTCGGCGACTGGAAAATCGGCGTCGTTGAGGCGCCGAAAAATCGCGTCGTCGAGCGCATCGAGGCTCACGGTCACGCGTCTCAGGCCCGCATCTTTCAGCGCCTGCGCCTTGCGGGCGAGCAGCGAGCCGTTGGTGGTGAGCGTCAGGTCGAGCGGCTCACCTTCGACAGTGCGCAACCCCGCCAGCATGGCGACCAGCCGCTCGAGATCGCGCCGCAGCAGCGGCTCGCCGCCGGTGAGCCGGATCTTGCGCACACCGTGGCCGGCGAAGACGCGGGCGACCCGTGCCATCTCCTCGAAGCTGAGCAACGATGCCTGCGGTAGGAAAACGTGGTGCTTGTCGAAGACCTCCCTCGGCATGCAATAGCTGCAGCGGAAGTTGCAGCGATCGGTGACAGAGATGCGCAGATCGTGCAGCGGCCGATGCAGGCGGTCGAGCAACTCGCCGGTCGGCGTTGCGGATTCGGCTGGAATCACAGGCAACGACGCGAGCGAGCGAATATCGGTGAGAGGAATGACTCTTGCCGCCATCCTCGCATTGTGCCTACGGCTTCGGGCTAAGCCCGGGCCGGGCCGGCGGCCTCACTGGCTCTGGGGTTCCGTGGCAGCGGTGGCGATGCCGGACAGCGGTTGCGCCAGCACGTCGGCCCGGCGCGCGCCGGTGAAGCGCTTGGCCCAGTAGGCGAAGCCGAGATCGTCGGTTCGTACGTCCTTGCCGCGACTCGGCGCGTGGATGAACCGGTTGTCGCCGATGTAGATGCCGACGTGCGAGAACGTGCGCCGCATGGTGTTGAAGAAAACCAGGTCGCCGGGTTGCAGGTCTTCGCGCTTGACGGCAATGAAGCCGGACGCAGTCGCCTGCTGGGCGGCCTGGCGGGGCAGCACGAGCCCCAGGCTGTTCTCGAAGACGTAGCGAGTGAAGCCGCTGCAATCGAAGCCGGTCTCGGCCGAATTGCCGCCCCGCCGATAGTGGACACCGATGTAGTTCATCGCCGAGACCACGGCCTCTGCGGCACGGTCTCGAACCTGGTGCAACAGCGCCGGCGAGGTGACGCTGTCTGGATGCTCTGTCGTGCCGGTCGGCGCCGAGGCCGCCGCTGCTGCGACGAGGCTCTTGCCGGCAAGAAGCTTCTGGATGGGATCGATCGCTTCATCGGTACCGGCGCATGCCGCACCGGTCATCGCCAGAAGGAGCAGGGCGCTGGCGACCGCGCGGGTACGGCGGCGGCAGGGCGTGGAGAGGGCGAATCGCATCGGCGCGCAGGATAGGCGAGCCCGGGGCGCCGAGTCAACCACGGGGCCGACGCTTTACCTCGAAGCCGTGTCTTTTGGCTCGAGATGCGGCTGCTATCGTTGCCTCACCGTACGAGGCGAGGGTCGAGCATGTTCAAGGCGCTGCTGCTGGAAAAGGACGATGCCGGCTTTCGCGCCGGCGTGCGCGAGGTCGCCGAAGCAGGACTGCCGCAAGGCGATGTCCTGGTGCAGGTCGCGCACTCGACGGTCAATTTCAAGGACGGTCTGGCGATCACCAATCGCAGCCCCGTGGTGCGCAGCTGGCCGATGGTGGCGGGCATCGACGGCTCCGGCAGGGTGCTCGAATCGAGCCACGCCGATTGGCGGCCGGGCGAGCGCTTCGTGCACAACGGCTGGGGGGTCGGCGAGACGCGTTGGGGCTGCCTGGCCGAACGGGCGCGGCTGAAAGGCGACTGGCTGGTTCGCCTGCCCGACGCGTTGACGACACGGCAGGCGATGGCGATAGGCACCGCCGGATATACTGCGATGCTGTGCGTGCTCGCCCTCGAGCGGCACGGCCTGCGCGCCGGCGACGGCAGCGTGCTGGTGACGGGTGCGACCGGCGGCGTCGGCAGCATCGCCGTCGCATTGCTCTCCCGGCTCGGCCATCGCGTCGCAGCCGCGACGGGCAAGGCCGACCAGGGCGAATACCTCAAGAAGCTCGGCGCCGCCGAGGTGATCGATCGCGCCGAGCTCGCCGCGCCGGGCAAACCCCTGCAGAAGGAGCGCTGGAGCGCGGTCGTCGACGCAGTTGGCAGCCAGACCCTGGTCAACGCGCTGGCCCAGACCCGCTATGGCGGCGTCGTCGCCGCGTGCGGCCTGGCCCAAGGCCACGATCTGCCGGGAACGGTGATGCCCTTCATCCTGCGCGGCATCACGCTTGCCGGCATCGACAGCGTCATGGCGCCGATCGCGCTGCGGCGGCGGGCCTGGGAGCGGCTGGCGCAGGATCTCGATCCGGCCGCGCTCGAGCTCATCACCGAGGAGGTGCCGATCGATCGGGCGATCGAGAAGGCCGAAGCGTTGATGACCGGCCGGGTGCGCGGCAGGATCGTCGTGACGGTCAGCGCATCAGCTGCAGCAGGCGCCTGAACTTGGGATGCTCGCTGGTGCCGAGCCATTCGAAGACGACCATCTCGGCCGTCACGACGTCGGCGCCCAGCCGGCGCGCTCGCTCGGTCGCGGCAAGGCGACTATGCGGCTGCCGCGAGCCGACGGCGTCGCCAACCCACTTCACGGCATGACCCGCCTCGAGCAGGCCGGCGCACGTCTGCATCACGCACACGTGCGCCTCGCAGCCGGCGACGACGAAGGTGTTGCGGCCGGCCGGCAGGCGTTCCAGGAAACCAGGCTCCGCGGTGGCCGCGAAATGGAACTTCGACAAGGTCGTGTCGCAGAGTGCCGCGACTTCGGCCACGAGCGGGCCGAGGCCGGCCGGATTTTCTTCGGTACCGATGACGTGCACGCCGAGCTCGCGCGCGGCCGTCGCCAATTGGACACAGCGATGGATGACATTCTCGGCATCGTGGATCGCCGGCATGAGTCGAGTCTGCGTATCGATGATCAGCAAAGTGCAGTCGGCAGGATCGCAGAGCGTGTTCATCGGGTGACTCCTGAACCAAAGACGGTCGATTTTCCGCCACCAGGGCCTGTTATAGGCGGACGGGCGCGAGCTTCGCGACAATCGGGCCTGTGACAGCACGGGGAGACGTCGCTTGATGATGAACGGCACCGAATACCGGGATTCGCTGCGCCGCTACAAGCCGCGCGTCTGGGTCGACGGCGAGGCCATCGAGAGCGTGGCCGATGCGGCGCAGCTTCGGCCCGGCATCAATGCGGTCGGCGTGACCTACGACATGGCGCTGCGCGAAGAGCTGGCGCCCCTCATGCTGGCCGTGCAATCGACGAGCGACAAGACCGTCAACCGGATGCTGCACACCGACACGAGCAGCGGCGATCTCCTCAACAAGCTCGAGGCCGTGCGGCTTCTTTGCCAGGAAACTGGTTGTGCACAGCGCTATCTCGCGCACGACTCGTTCAGCGCGTTGTTGCAGGCGACTGCCCGCATCGATGCCGACAAGGGCACGCGCTACGGCGAGCGATTCACCGCCTACCTGCACGACTTCCAGGACAAGGATCTGTCGATCGGCATCGCCATGACCGACGCCAAGGGCGACCGCAGCAAGCGGCCGCACGAGCAGGCCAACGTCGACAGCTACGTGCATATCGTCGAGCGCAGCGGCAAGGGCATCGTCATCTCCGGCACCAAGGCGATCGTGACCGGCGCGCCCTACATGCACGAGTTTCTCGTCATGCCGTGCCGCAACCTGAGCGAGGCCGACGCCGTGTTCGCCGTCTGCTGCGCCGTGCCTTGCGATGCCGACGGCGTGACCATCGTCGCGCGCCCGGCAGGGCGCCCCGGCGAGAAGGCAGCGCTGTTCTCGAACAAGTACGGGCAGTCGACCGGCGTCGTCGTCTTCGACAAGGTCTTCGTGCCTTGGGAGCGAGTCTTCCTCGCCGGCGAGTGGGAGCATTCGTCGCGCCTGACCTACAGCTACGCGACGCATCACCGGCACACCTGCATCGCCGCGCGCGCCGGCTTCGGCGACCTGCTGATCGGTGCCGGCGCGTTGATGTGCGAGGCCAACGGCTTCGACCCGGGCGCCGAGACGCACCTGCGCGAGCAGATGGTTCAGCTCATCACGATCGTCGAAGGGTTCTACGCCTGCGGCGTCGCCGCCAGCGTCTATGCAAGCGAAGACAAGGCGTCGGGCGTCGTCATGCCGGATCCGGTGTTCTCCAACATCGGCAAGCTGCTGCTCGCCAACCAGATCTACGAGATGCAGAAGATCGCGCACTACGTGTCGGGCGGGCTCATCGTCACCTTGCCCGGCCCCGACGAAGACCACAATCCGGCAACCGCGGCCAACCTCGCCGATGTGCTGCGCGCCAGCCCCGACGTCCCGTACGACAAGCGCATCCAGGCGGCGCGCTTCATCGAGGATCTGACGGCGTCGTACCAGGGCGGCTGGTACTCCGTCATCAGCCTGCACGGCGGCGGCTCGCCGGCGGCGATGAAGCAGGAGATCTGGCGCAACTATCCGGTGGGCAACAAGGTCGAACTGGTCGAACGGCTGCTCGACCGCGGTTTGCTGAAAGATGCACTGCGGCCGATCACCGCCAACCGCCAACCAGGCCGTTGCTGCGACACCGGCTGCACCACGCCGAGAGCGACGACGATGGTGGCGCTGCCGCAATCGCGCCGGGAGAGTCAGTCATGAGCCTTCAGGAGACAGAGCGATACGCCGAGTTCTATCGCCGCTCGATCGACGATCCGAACGGCTTCTGGGCCGAGCAGGCCAGGCTGATCGATTGGCAACGGCCGTTCGACACGGTGTGCGACGCCAGCCGGCCGCCGTTTGTGCAATGGTTTACCGGTGGCACGACCAATCTGTGCCACAACGCCATCGACCGCCATCTGCCGACCCGTGCGGCGCAGCCGGCGCTAATTCACGTCTCGACAGAAACCGCCAGCGAGCACGTCTATTCGTTCGCGGAACTGCATGTCGAAGTGCAATGCATGGCAGCGATCCTGCTGTCGCTCGGCGTGACGAAGGGCGATCAGGTCCTCATCTACATGCCGATGATTCCGCAGGCGGCCTTCGCCATGCTCGCCTGCGCCCGGATCGGCGCGATTCACTCGGTCGTCTTCGGCGGCTTTGTCAGCGTCAGTCTGGCCAGCCGAATCGACAACGCCGAGCCGAAGGTCGTCGTCAGCGCGGATGCCGGCAGTCGCGCCGGCAAGGTACTGGCCTACAAGCCGCTGCTCGACGAGGCGATCGTGCTGGCGCGACACAAGCCGGCCAGGGTGCTGCTCGTCGATCGCGGCATGGCAACGATGCCGCTGGCCGCGGGCCGCGACGAAAGCTATGCGGCGCTCCGTGAAAAGCACCTCGATGCGAAGGTGCCCTGCACTTGGGTCGAGGCGGCGCATCCCAGCTACACGCTCTACACGAGCGGCACGACCGGCCAGCCCAAAGGCGTGCAGCGCGATACCGGCGGCTACGCCGTGGCGCTCGCAGCGAGCATGAAGCACATCTTCTGCGGCGAGGCCGGCGAGACCTATTTCTCGACCAGCGACATCGGCTGGGTCGTCGGCCACAGCTACATCGTCTATGGCCCGCTTATCGCCGGCATGGCGACGATCATGTACGAGGGCCTGCCGATCCGGCCCGACGGCGGGATCTGGTGGAGCCTCGTGGAAAAATACAAGGTGACGGCGATGTTCACGGCGCCGACCGCGATCCGCGTCCTGAAGAAGCAGGATCCGAAATACCTGCGCCAATATGACCTGTCTTCGTTGCGCGCACTGTTTCTCGCCGGCGAGCCGCTCGACGAGCCGACCGCGTCGTGGATCGCCGGAGCCATCGGCAAGCCGATCATCGACAACTACTGGCAGACCGAGAGCGGCTGGCCGATCCTGACGATCGCCAACGGGATCGAGGCGGCGCAGAGCCGGCTCGGCAGTCCGGGCGTGCCGATGTACGGCTTCGACGTCAAGATCATCGA
>JALYSL010000279.1 GCA_030854825.1 Pseudomonadota bacterium | reverse complement strand
CATCGAAGCAGCAGCGGCTGATGGACGAGGTGGTCGCGAGCCACGTGCGTTCGACGGTGGGACAGCACCTCGTCGACGTGGCATCGTCCGACCACCACACCGTCAAGCCCTTCCTGTCATCCAGGCTGGGCTTCTCGCCGCCCGTGGACGCGCTGCCCCTGCCAGGCTCGGTGTTCCTGGGCGGCCGCGTCGACTACCTCGACGGCCAGGCGGTCGCGGCGCTGGTCTACCGGCAAGGCGAGCACGTCGTCAATTCGTTCGTCTGGCCAGGCAACTCGTCAAGCGACAAGCCGGACTTCGCGTCCGACCGTGGCTTCCTGACGGCGCACTGGTCGCACGGCGGCATGAACCACTGTGTGATCTCCGATCTCAATCGCGAGGAGTTCCAGCGCGTCGTCAAGGCGGTGCAGCAGCTCGATGGCGCTGGCTAGCGAATCGGCGACGTTACGATCGCAGGCATGCAATGCGGAGTCACGGCATGAAAGTCCTGCTGATCAACGGCCCCAATCTCAACCTGCTCGGCTCGCGCGAGCCGGCCGTGTACGGCACGGACACGCTGGCCGACGTGCTGGCGCAGTGCGCCAGCGAGGCGAAGGCGCTCGGTCTCGAGCTGGGCACGTTCCAGAGCAATCACGAAGGCGCGTTGATCGACCGCATCCACGCCGCGCGCGACGAGGGCGTGGGCTACATCGTCATCAATCCTGGCGGCCTCACGCACACCAGCATCGTCCTGCGAGACGCGCTGGCCGGCGTGGCGATCCCGTTCATCGAGGTGCACATCAGCAACGTGCACAAGCGCGAAGCCTTTCGGCATCGCTCGTTCCTGTCGGACATCGCCGCCGGCACGATCGTCGGCCTGGGCACGATCGGCTATCGACTGGCGCTGCGCGCTGTCGCGGCATCGCTGGCGCCGAAGACCTAGGCTCGCCCCAACGGCGGCCTCTTCCCTCGTCGCGCTGGCCGGCTGATCAGACCTGCGTCGCTACCAGGTTGCCGACCGACGAGGTGGCCAAGCTGCCATAGCCGAGGTCCTGCTGCAGATTGGTGAGAAAGGCCTGCAGCGACGCCTGCACGCCGCTCGCGGCGTTGCCCGATGTCGACGCGGCCGTGCTCATCGTCGATCCCGCTGCTTGCAGGTCGGAGGCGAGTTTCGAGAACGCGCCTTGCAGATCGGCCGGCGCGCTGCCGCTGCTCACTTGCGAAATCAGCGTCGACAAGCCATCGGCGAAGCTCGTCTTCGAGTCGCCCGTTGCCGACGATGCCGACGTGTCGGTCGAGCTTTCGCTCTTGACGGCTTCGAACAGCGAATGCATGAACCGCTGCATGTCCTGCTGGATACCGCTGGTCGCCGAGCCCGAATCGCTCGAGCCGCTGCTGCCGTCAGTCGACGTCGATGTCGACGAGGTCGCCGCCGCCGCGCCGACGCTCGCCGGCGGCGTCAGGCCGAGGCTCTGCAACGCCTGCGTCACGGCCTGGCGCATATGGCCGCCGCCGTGCATCTTGTGCGGCTTGGCGACGCCGCTGCCGCCGTCCGTGTCGGCCGCGGCGGTGACCTGCTGCGGTTGCAGGCCCTGGATCGCGGCCAGCGAAGAAGCGACCGAACTGGAAGCGCTCGAAATATTCATGATGTTCAACCCCGGATTGAAGAGTCGCACATCAAACCTCGCTGCGTGCAGTGGTGAACGAAGCAAAACAGCTGGCATCGCCCGCCTATTCACATAGCTTTGCATTGCTATGTAAAGGCGACGAAGAAGCGCCCGCTATCGGTGCTCGAACAGCTCGCGCGCGCGTTCCAGCGTGCCCTTGCGGATCTTGCCCGCAATGGCGATCGCTTCAGGCGCCTCGAGCATGTGCGCGAAGGCCGCCTGCACCTGCGCCGCGGTGACGCTCTCGCTGTGCTGCAAGAGCTCCGCGTGAGCGCGTGCGCGGCCGAGCGAGAGCAGGTCGAGGGCGGCGTCTTCGAGCCGCCTGGACGGCCGCTCAGAGGCGCGCAGCCGCCGCACCGCGATCTGGTTCTTGGCCCGTTCGAGGTCCACCGCCTCGATGCGCCCGGCCTGCACCGCGAGCAGGCGCTTGATCTCGCGCAGGAATTCGTCGGTGTGCTCGGGTGCGGTCGACGCTTCGATGATGAACTGGCCGGCCAGCTCGCTCACGTCGGCCGAGCACGAGAGGTAGTACGCGAGCCCGCGCCGCTCGCGGATCTCGTCGAGCAGCGGCGAGCTCATTCCTTCGCCGAACAGCGCCGCGGCGACGACGCCGGCGTGATGGCGGTCGTCGGTCAGCGTCGGCATCGGCAGGCCGAAGACCACGTGCGTCTGGCCGCTGCCGGCAAGCGCCCGCGAGGCGATGCCGCCGCGGTAGTCCGGCGCAGCCACGACGTTCTCGGCGCCACGGCGCATGGCGCCAAAGGCGGCCTCGGCTTCGCGCAGGAGAGCGTCGACATCGATGCGGCCGGCGACGCCGACGACGACGTTGGCACCGGTGTACCGGCCCTGTACATAGTCGAGCAGCTCGTCGCGCGTGAAGCGGCCGATGTTGGCGCGCGAGCCGATCACCGGCTGCGCCAGCGGGTGGCTACCGAAGCAGAGCTTGTCGAACAGCTTGTAGGCCGTGGAAAGCGGCTCTTCGTCGTCTTCGATGTACTCCTGCAGCAGCACCTGGCGCTCGCGCTCGAGCTCGGCCTCGGGAAAGGTGCTGCCCTGGACGATGTCGCCGAGCATGCGCACGAAGGCCGCGGCGTCGCGCGCCCGGCCGCGCATGTGATACGCGGTGTGGTCCTTGTCGGTGTGCGCGTTGACATCGGCGCCGAGCCGCTCGGCCTGCAGGTTGATCTCCTGGCAGCTGCGCGTGTGCGTGCCCTTGAACGCCATGTGCTCGACGAAGTGGCTGATGCCGCTCTGCCGCTTGCTCTCGTGGCTGCTGCCGGTGCGAACGAATACGCTGACGCTGGCCGACTCGAGGTAGGGCAGCGAAATGGCGACGACGCGAACGCCGTTACCGAGCGTGGCGACGCGGGTATCGGCGTCGATAGGGTGCAGGCTCATCGTCCGGATTGTCGCGGCAGGCCTGCCCAGGCCTCGATCAGCACGTCCCCAGTGATCGGCCGGCGGTCCAGCGCGCCGATCGCGCGGCACGGCGTGTCCGGATTCGGCCAGACGCCGAAGGGGCCGGCGACGAAGATGCCGCATTCCACCTGGAGGAGCTCGCCATGTCGTTTCGCATCACCGGTCTCTCGCCCGAAACTTTCCGGCCCCTGTTCGACCTCCCCGACGAGGCGCTCGAGCGCCTCGGTGCCCGCCGCGTCTTTGCCGACGAGCCGCGCCTGCCTTGCCGCGTCAGCGTCGCCCATGCCGAGGTCGGCGAAGAGATGCTGCTTCTCAACTACGCGCACCAGCCGGCGAACACGCCGTATCGCGCCAGCCATGCGATCTACGTGCGCAAGGTCGCCGATCGCGCGTTCGACACCGTCGACAGCGTGCCCGATGTGATCACCTCGCGGCTCGTCGCTGTGCGCGCCTTCGACGCCGGGCACATGATGATCGCGGCCGATGTCGGCGAAGGCGAAAGCACGCGGGAGCTGATCGAGGCCTTCCTGGCCGATCCGAAGGCGAGCTATCTGCAGCTCCACTACGCACGCCGCGGCTGCTACGCGGCGCGCGTCGAACGCGCCTGACGGAGCGGGCCCGATCTTTGCTGGTGGAAAGCTCCCCACACCACCGGAGATTTCCATGAGCGAGCTCGATGCCGACAAGCGCAACGCCATCGGCGGGCAGAACTTCGCGTTTGCGAAGCAGCGCAAGGAGCCGATCGAAAACGCCAGTCACGTGCGCAACGCGATCGCCCGCTTCAACCAGGTCGAAGGCGTCACCGACGACGAGCGCGACACGGCCTGGAAACACATCACCGCGGCGGCGAAGAAATTCGGCGTCGAGGTGAAGGAGAAGTCCTGGCGCGAGATCGGCAAGGCCTCTTCGGGCAAGCGCTGAGCCTCGAATTGCCGGGCTTTCGCCCTCTTATCGAGGTGCCGCCGCGCCGCCGACGGGTTGCAATGGAGGGCGATGCGAGCCCTGGCC
Organism: Pseudomonadota bacterium; assembly: GCA_030854825.1. The sequence goes on along the minus strand of JALYSL010000279.1, from coordinate 7,379 downwards.
GAGCAACTCTTCTTCGACGGCAATCGTCATCTCGTCGCGCGCGAATATCCCGACGCCGAGGCCTGCTTTCGTGAAGCGGTGTCGCTCGCGCCGGAGCTCGGCGCCCCCCACGCCAACCTGGCCTGGGTGCTCGCCCGCGCCGACGCGAACGACGAGGCCGAGGCCTGTTATGGCCGCGCCCTGCGCCTGGCGCCGGCCGACGTCCAGATCCATCTCAACTACGGCGCCTTTCTCGCGGCCCTGAACCGCTGTCGCGAAGCGGAGGCGATCTACGTTCGCGCGGTCGGGCTCGAGCCGAGCTCGGCGCCAGCCTGGTCGAACCTCGGCGCACTGTTTGCGCAGACCGGCCGCTTCGACGATGCCGAAGGCTGCTGCCGCATGAGCATGCGGCTCGATCCGACCTACCCCAAGGCGCACATCAATCTCGCCTACCTGTGCCTGCGCCAGAGCCGCTTCGAGGAAGGCTGGGAGCACTACGACTGGCGCACCTGGCAGAGCCCGCTCGCGCCACGCATCGACGGCCCGCGCTGGGCCGGCGAGCCTCTCGAGGGCAAAAGCCTGCTCATTGGCCACGAAGGCGGCTTCGGCGACGCGATCCAGTTCAGCCGCTACGTCGCGATGCTGAAGCGGCGAGGCGCGCAGCGCATCGCCCTCGTCTGCCCGCCGCCGCTGGAGCGCCTGTTCCAGTCGCTGGAAGGCATCGACGAGCTGCTCTCGTCGGACGAGCCGCTGCCGCGCTCGGGCTGGGACTACTGGACCTCGCTGATGAGCGCGCCCTATCACTGCAAGACGCGCGTCGATTCGATTCCCGCGACGTTGCCCTATCTGCATGCCGAGCCGTCGGCGATCGAGCGCTGGAAGGGACTGTTGCCGAGCCGGGGCGTGCGCGTCGGCCTGGCATGGAAGGGCAATCCGAAGTTCGAGAACGACGCGGCGCGCTCGATTCATTCGCTCGACCTTCTTGCTCCGCTCGGCCGCGTCGCCGGCGCCACCTTCGTCAGCCTGCAGATCGACCGTGTCGACAATGCTTTCGCGACGGCGCGAGACACCGTGCGGCTCGTCGAGCCGGCCTGCGGCGTCGAGAGCTTCGCCGAGACGGCGGCCCTGATCGCCAACCTCGATCTCGTGATCGCCGTCGACACCGCCGTCGCGCACCTGGCCGGCGCGATGGGCAAACCGTGCTGGATCCTGCTCGCCGACCAGATGACCGATTGGCGCTGGCTCGAGGGTCGCGAAGATTCGCCTTGGTATCCGCGAACGGTGCGCCTGTTCCGGCAGCAGACGCGCGGCGACTGGCGCTCGGTCGTGGCGCGTGTCAGCGGCGCGCTGGAGTCGTTCGTCGCCGAGCCAGCCCCTCAAGCTGAAGGCGGCCCCTTGGCCTCGAGAAAATCGCAAGCCAGGTTTGCCAGGGCACGGACGCCGACGACCAGGCAGCCTTCGTCGACGTAGAAGCGCGGCGAGTGGTTGGGCGCCGCTTTTTCCGGATTGCTGCCCTCGGGGACGACGCCGACGAAGATGAAGAGCCCGGGTACGACGCGCTGGAAGAAGGAGAAGTCCTCCGATCCCATCACCTTGTTGATCAGTTCGCACTTGCCCGGACCGGCGACGCGAACGAGCGTCGGCACCATGGTCTCGGTGAGGGCGGGATCGTTGATCGTCACCGGATAGTGCTTGTCGATGCACACCGTGCAGCCGGCGCGCGAGCCCTTGCTGATCGATTCGGCCAGGGTCGTGACTCGCTCGTGAATGTCGTCCTGCATCGCCTCGTCGAAGCTGCGGATGGTGCCGAGCATCTCGACCTTGTCGGGAATGATGTTCTGGCGCAGGCCGCCGCGGATCATGCCGATGGTCACCACCGCCGGCGCCTTGGTGATATCGACCTGCCGGCTGACGACCGTCTGCAGGCCGAGCACGACCTGGGCCGCCGTGACGATCGGGTCCACGCCGGACCAGGGCTGGGCACCATGCGTCTGGCTGCCGTGGACCGTGATCTTGAGCGTATCGGCGCTGGCCATGACCGGCCCCGGCCGGTAGCCGACCACGCCGACCGGCAGACGCGCCGTCACGTGCAGGCCGAAAATCGCCTGCGGTACCGGCTTCTCGAGCGCACCCTCGGCGATCATCATCTTGGCACCGCCCTCCTCGCCGGCCGGCGCCCCTTCCTCGGCCGGCTGGAAGATGAACTTCACCGAGCCGCGCAGCTGCGCGCGCAGGCCCGCGAGCACCTCGGCGACGCCCATCAGGATGGCCGTGTGCGTGTCGTGGCCGCAGGCATGCATGATGCCGACCGACTCGCCGTTCCAGGGCGCCTTCACCTTCGACGCGAACGGCACGTCGACCTCTTCGGCGACAGGTAGCGCGTCCATGTCGGCGCGCAAGGCCACGACCGGGCCGGGCAAGGCGCCGTTCAGCAGACCGACGATGCCGGTGTGGGCAACGCCGGTGCGCACCTCGTCGAGGCCGAGCTTCTTCAGGTGCTCGGCGACGATGCCCGAGGTGCGGAACTCGCGGTTGCCGAGTTCCGGGTTGGCGTGAAAGTCGCGGCGCCAGGCGATGACGCGGGCTTCGACGCCTCGCGCCGCTTCGTCGATGAGGCTTGCGATCGAGCTCGCGGCAAGGGGACGGTCGGTCATGGGTGTCGCTTCCGGATAGGAGAAGCGAGCGCCTGACGTGGCACTCGCGCAAAAAGATTCTGGCACGGCGACGAAGAACCCCCCACGCTCACTGCGTTCGCTACCCCCGCGGGGGGTCAGCGCCCTTGGGGCGGCCCGGCGAGCGCTGACCTGTCACCATTGCCGCCGTGGAACGCCTGATCGCTCTCACGCACGGTGCGCCCGGCGCCGGCCTGCTCTTGCTGGCCATCGTCGTGATCAGCCTCGTCGGCCTGTTCGCGGCGCCGGCGCTGATCGAACGCAGCCTCTTTCGCCCTTATTGGCTGGTGCCGCGCAGCGAGTACGGCACGCTCGTCAGCAGCGGCTTCGTCCACGCCGACCTGTCGCATCTGCTCTTCAACGCACTGACCTTCTGGGCCTTCGCGTTCTCGCTCGAGCGGACCATCGGCACCTCGAGCTTTCTGGCGCTGTACGCGATCGGCCTGCTGGCCAGCGACGCCGGCACGTGGTTCAAGCATCGGCTCGACGCCGAGTACCGGACGCTCGGCGCCTCCGGTGCGATCCTGGCCGTGCTGTTCGCGTCGATCCTCTATTTCCCGGCCAGCTCGATCTTCATCCTGCCGATCCCGGTGCCGATTCCGGCGCCGCTGTTCGCCGTGGCCTACCTCGCTTACACGTACTACGCGGCGAACCGGTCAGGTTCGCGCATCAACCACGACGCCCATCTGTCCGGCGCCCTGGCCGGCATCGCCTACGTCGCGATCACCGACCCGGACGCGCTGCACCGCGCCTGGCAGCACTTCGCTGCCTGAGCGGCGAGCGGGTCACAGGTCGTCGATGTGCTCGACGAGCTTGCCGAGCCGCTCCAGCTCGACGGCCTGCTCGGCGAGACGGGCCTGCGCCTTCTCGAGCTCGACGTTCTGGGCGACGAGCCGGTCTTCGGTCTTGCCGCGGATCGCGTCGGAGCGGCGCACCTCGGCCTTCAGCTCCTCGACGCCGTCTTCGATCTCGACGTACTGGGCCAGCTTTTCCTCCAGGCGGGCGATCTCGTCGGACTTGGTCGCGATGTGGCGCGCCAGCTGCGCCTCGCGCCGCTTGTACGAACGCACCTTCAGGCGCAGCAGCACGTACATGATGGAGACGCTGACCACCGTGATCGCCGTGATCAGCAGCAGGCCCCAGAGGATCTGGATGATCGCCTTGGTCTCGACGGCGTAGATCGCGATCTCGTTCAATTCACTGCCTTCCTGCCGCACGCGACCGGTGCCGCCCGACAATGCGTCGGGCCCCGGGCAGCGATTCTCCGTTTTTTCCCTCTGGCGCCGCGAGAGGCATCGCTGCACAGTGGCAACCGGGCTCCTGACGGAGAAGCGAACATGAAAACCTGGCTGTTGTCTCTCGGATTGTTCATCGGCGCCAGTGCGTGCGCGCAACCCGCGGTGCCGCAGATCGCCTTCGACTCCGTGGCCGACGCCGTCAAGCTGCCGAAAGACATGTACCTCGGCGAGGCCTCGGGTGTTGCCGTCAATTCGAAGGGCCACGTGTTCGTGTTCTCACGCGGCAACCCGACCGGGCCGGCCTACGCCGCGGCCGCCGCGCAGTTGCTCGAGTTCGACGCCGACGGCAACTTTCTGCGCGAGATTGGCAAGCAGCTCTATGCCTGGTCGTTCGCCCACACCGTGCGCATCGACCGCGACGACAACATCTGGGCCACCGACAAGGGCTCCGATCTCGTCGTCAAGTTCAGCCCCGAGGGCAAGGTGCTGATGGTGCTCGGCCGCAAGCAGGAAGCGTCCGAAGACACCGGGCCCGTCAAGCACCCGAAGCCGCCGGCACCGGCCGAAGACGGGCGCTTTCGCCAGGTGACCGACGTGACGTGGGATCCCGCCGGCAACATCTTCATCAGCGACGGCTACATCAACTCGCGCGTCGCCAAGGTCAGCAAGAACGGCACGTTGGTGAAGAGCTGGGGCGTGCGCGACGACAAGCCGGGCGAGTTCAACACGCCGCACAGCATCGCCTCCGATGCCCAGGGCAACATCTACGTCGCCGACCGCGCCAACCGCCGTATCCAGGTGTTCGACGGTGAAGGCAAATCCTGCGCGCGATGACGATCGACGTGGCCTTCGACCACACCGTCAAGCCGGTGATCGGCAACGCGCTCGACCCGAACGCCACCTCAGGCACCTTCGCGCCCGGCGCGCCGTGGGCGATCTGCATCACGCCCGGCGCGAACCAGGTGCTCTACAGCTCCGACGCCTACCCGGGCCGCATCTACAAGATGACGCTCGACGGCAAGGTTCTCGGCGCGATCGGCGGCCCGGGGCGCCAGCTGAAGCAGTTCGGCTGGATCCACGAGATCGCCTGCCCGTCGGAAAACGTGCTCTACGTCGCCGAGCTGCTCAACTGGCGGGTGCAGAAGCTGCTCCTTCACCCGAACTGATTGCAAGGAGAACACGACGTGAGCTTTCCCATGACGCGCTTCGGCCGCACCGGCCTCACGGTGTCGCGCCTCGCCCTCGGCACCATGACCTTCGGCCTGCAGACCGACGAAGCCACGTCGCACCGCATCCTCGACAAGGCGGCCGACGGCGGCATCAACTTCCTCGACACCGCCGACGCCTACCCGCTCGGCGGCACCGTCGAAACGACCGGCCGCACCGAAGAGATCATCGGCCGCTGGCTGCAGGCGCAAGGGACCGCGGGCCGGCGCCGCTTCATCGTCGCCACCAAGGCCTACAACAAGGTCGGCCCGAATCCGTGGGACGTCGGCGCTTCGCGCAAGCACCTGCTCGACGCGATCGATGATTCGTTGCGCCGCCTGCAGACCGACCACGTCGATCTCTATCAGCTGCACATGGACGACCGCGACACGCCGCTCGACGAAAGCCTCGAGGCGCTCGACACGATCGTCCGCTCGGGCCGTGCCCGCTACATCGGCGTGTCGAACTTCTTCGCCTGGCGGATCGCCCGCGCGCTCGGCCGTTCCGAGGTGCTGCGCGTGGCGAAGTTCGTTTCGGTGCAGCCGCGCTACAGCCTGCTCTTTCGCGAGATCGAGCGCGAGATCCTGCCGCTTGCGGTCGAAGAAGGTCTCGCCGTCATTCCCTACAACCCGCTCGCCGGCGGCCTGCTCACCGGCAAGTACGACCCCGGTTCGAAGCCCACCGAGAACGCGCGCTTCACGCTCGGCACCTCGGGTGCGATGTACCAGGAGCGCTACTGGAACGAGCGCTCCTTCTCGACCGTAACGGCGCTGCAAAAGCTCGCCGCCGAGGCCGGCGTCCCTCTGGCGACCCTGGCGGTTGCCTGGGTCATGGCCAACCCGACGATCACCGCGCCGCTGCTCGGTGCCAGCCGCCCCGAGCAGCTCGACGCGACGATCGCCGCCGCCGAATACAAGCTCGACCTGGCCTTGAAGCAGAGGCTCGACGAGCTGACGGCGGAGTACCGCAAGGGCGATGCGCCGCGCTGACGCTCCCGTCGCCGCGCCCGACGCAGCGACGCCGTCACGAAATGAACTCGCTCTTCAGAGCCTGACGCCGATGGCGATGGCACGGCCGTTTCAGGCGCGAGCGAAATGCGAAAGGAGTTGTGCGGCCAGCTCGTCGGGCTTTTCTTCCGGCACGAAGTGGCCGCTGTCAGCGATCACGACGCCGGTCACGTCGTCGGCGATCTCGCGCAGCGACGCCTCCGGCTCGCCGCCGCGGCCGCGCGACTCGGCGCGTGCGCCGCCGACCGCGAGCACTGGCATCCGCAGACGAAACCCCGATGCGAGCAGCGCCTGGTTGTCGGCTGTATCGCGCGGGATATTTCGGTAATAGGCGAAGCCGGCGCGCAGCGCGCCGGGCTGCGTGTAGGTGCGCAGGTACTCGTCGATGTCGGCCGCCGCGAAGGCGTCGGGCTGCCACGAGAACGACCGGTAGAACCACGTCAGGTAGACGCGCTCGCGGCCCTGCACGAGCACTTCGGGCAGCTCGGGCGTCATGTGGAACGCGTGGTGCCAGCGCTTGCCGCCTTGCGAGACGTCGGGGCCGAGGCCGGGTACGGTGACGTCGACGATCGTCAGCGTACGAATCGCCTCGGCATGCGCCGCCGCCAGCGCGAAGGCCACCGGGCCGCCCCAGTCGTGGCCGACCAGGTGCCAGCGCGCGAGGCCGAGCGTCTCGGCAAGCAGACGCCAGAGGTCTTCCGCGACGCGCTTCTTGTCGTAGCCGTCGGACGGCCGCGAGCTGTCGCCGAGGCCGCGCAGATCCGGCGCGATCACCCGGTACTGCGCCGCGAGCGATGGCATCACCTTGCGCCATTCGTACCAGGTCGAGGGCCAGCCGTGCAGCAGCACCACCGGCTCGCCCGTGCCCGCCGTGACGTAGTGGATCATTTCGTCGCCGACGCTGGCATGGTGGTGTTCGATATGCATCGCGGGCGATGGCTCCGTTGGTCGATTTCGATCCTAGCGCGCGGCTACGTCTGCGCCGCCGCCTGCTCCATCTCCTTCAGCATCCGCGCCAGTCGATCCTTGAGCTTCTCGGTGCTGAGCTTCTCGCGGAAGCGCTCCACCATCAACGGCAGCGCGAACGGGCTCGGGACGGCGAGCTCGACGAAGACGACGCGCTGCTGCCGCATGCGCTTCAGCATCTCCTTCAGCCGCCGGATGTCGAGCTCCTGGCTCAGCACTTCGCTCTCGGCCTGGCTGAGCAGCATGTTGTTCTCGTCGTACTTGCGAAACACCTCGTAGAAGAGCTTGCTCGAGGCCTGGAGCTGGCGCGC
>JALYSL010000213.1 GCA_030854825.1 Pseudomonadota bacterium | reverse complement strand
GGCCGGCACTGATCATTGCCGACTACCGCCTGCAGCACGGCGAGACCGGCGTCGCCGCGATCACCGCTCTACGGTCGCGATTCGGTTCGTCGCTGCCGGCCATCGTCGTCACCGGGAGCAGCATGACTGGGCACGACAAGGAAGCGCAGGAGCACGACTTTCACCTGCTCATCAAGCCGGTCCTGCCAAACAAGCTGCGAGCGATGATCGCCTTCAAGCTGGCGAAATAGGACCCCCGCGCTTGTCGCTGCGTGCCTGTGCTGCCCCTAGGGGGCGCGGCCGGCCTTGGGAGCGGCCCGACGTCCTTCGATGTCTATTACGCGGACTGGTACGCGAGCCTGACGTAGATCGGCGCGAAGGCCTCGGCTTGCGTCACCTCGATCAGGTGCTCGCGGGCCAGCTCGAGCAGAGCGATGAAGACGACGACGAGCACAGGCGCGCCGCGGCCCGGATCGAACAGGTCCTCGAAGATCGCGAAGCGGCGGCCGTGCAACGAGCGCAGCAGCAGGCTCATGTGCTCGCGCACGCTGAGCTGCTCGCGCGAGATCTTGTGGTGCTGGTTCAGGCTCGCCCGTTTCATCAGCTCGGCCCAGGCCTCGCGCAGGTCGGCGGCCGACACGTCGGGCAAGCGGGCCGTCATGGCTTCCTCGACGGCCACCTGAGCGCGCAGAAAGTCGCGGCCGAGCAAGGGAAGCGCGTCGAGCCTGGCCGCCGCCAGCTTCATCTGCTCGTACTCGACGAGGCGGCGCACCAGCTCGGCGCGCGGGTCCTCGATCTCCTTGCCGTCGGCGCTTTTCTTCGGCGGCAGCAGCATGCGCGACTTGATCTCGATCAGCATCGCCGCCATCAGCAGGTAGTCGCTCGCCAGCTCGAGGTTGGTCTTGCGAATCTGCTCGACGTAAGCGAGGTACTGCCGCGTCACGCTCGCCATCGGAATGTCGAGGATGTTGAAGTTCTGCCGGCGGATCAGGTAGAGCAGGAGGTCGAGCGGGCCCTCGAAGGCCTCGAGAAAGACCTCGAGCGCGTCGGGCGGAATGTAGAGATCGGTGGGCAGCGAGAAGAGCGGCTCGCCATAGAGGCGGGCGACGGCGATGCCGTCCACGGCTTCGACGAGATGGCCGGTCGGCCCGGCCTCGGTGGCCGCGTATGCGCTCATCGCCGAAACAAGCAGCTTAGGGCTGCCGGGTCTGATAGACGTACGGCTGTTGCGGGACGCGCGCTTCCTCGTGCTCTTCTTCCGCGACGAGGTCGATGCGGCGATCCCAGAGCAGCGATCGACCACGCCGCTGCTCGTCCTCGAGCGCCGGGCGCCTGGTCTTCATCTCCTCGATGAACGAGGTGACGTCGGAGGTGTAGGGCTTCCAGAACCAGGGCATGGGCAAGGGCGCGGCGCGAAAGAGGGAGAGTCTAACGGGGACGGACGGCGCTCAGGAGGCGAGCCAGACGCGAAAAGCCGCGGCGCGCTCCTGCGTCACGGTCACCACCTCGCTGGCCGCCGGGGCCAATTGCAAGCGCGTCGAGACCGGATCGGTGTATCGCAGCCGGCGCTGCTGCTCGTTGAGGCCGAAGACGACCAGACGTACCTGGCTGCACGTCGGGCCAGGTTCGGTGCTGCAAACTTCACGCCCGGCCTCAGCTGCGGCCGCGCCGCACCGCCGTCAGGATGCCACGCATGATCTCGTGCGGTGGTGGCGGGCAGCCGGGCACGACCACGTCGACCGGAATCACGTTGGAAACCTTGCCGCAGCTCGCATAGCCTTCGCCGAAGATGCCCCCGCAGCCGCCGCAGTCGCCGATCGCGACCACCAGCTTCGGGTCGGGCATCGCCGCCAGCGTGCGCTTGAGCGCGACTTCCATGTTGCGTGACACCGGGCCGGTGACAAGCAGCATGTCCGCATGGCGCGGGCTCGCGACAAAGCGGATGCCCAGGCCCTCTAGGTTGTAGTACGGGTTACCGAGCGCCTGGATCTCCAACTCGCAGCCGTTGCACGAGCCGGCATCCACATGGCGGATCGCCAGCGCCTGGCCGAGCGTGGCGAGCAGCTCGCGCCCGATGCGCTCGGCCAAGACCCGCAGGCTTTCGTCGCTGTCAGGCGGTGGCTCGGTCGCGATGCCGACCTGGATGATTTGTCGGGCGATCTTCCACATCAGCCGTCGTGTCCCGAATAACTGAGATTGAACGATTTGTTGATCAGCGGGAAATCGGGGACGATGTTGTCGATTGCCGCATGTTCGATCACCGGCCAGTTGTGCCA
>JALYSL010000257.1 GCA_030854825.1 Pseudomonadota bacterium | reverse complement strand
TGGATAGGGAGCGCCAGCGAGCGCGATGCCGACGATACGCAGGACCGTCGCCTGGCGCGAAGCGATGTCGGAGCCTCTGAACGCAAAGCCGTCCATTGCCGAGTTGTCGTGTCCCGGCACGTCGATCGGCGAGAGAACGTCGAACGCGAGAACGCGGCCGAGCGCAGCCGCCAGCGGAATCTGCTCCGACTCGTCGATCGGCCGAAGCGCGGCCGCGATGGCGGCTCGGGCGTCGGCGACACTCAGGTTCGGATCGCCGGCGGCGATCGGTGACAGGCCTAGCTCGGACATGAATCTCACACCTCACGCGGTCGCCGATTCTGCGCCACCGCCTGCGCTGTTCGACGGCGATCCGAACGACCGAAGGGCAAGCGCAGGTTGACAATAGGCAGGACAGGATTTTCATCAGTGCGTCGCACCCAGGGCGGCGCAGAGGAGACAGCAGACCCATGAATGCCCGTGAATTGCACCGTGAAGCGATGCGGATCGGCGGCGAGCGCGTGCATCGCGATCGCGTCATCGAAGTCTTCAACCCGTATACCGAGAAGCTCATCGGCACGGTGCCGAAGGCGACGCTCGAAGACGTGCGGCGGGCCTTCTCGATCGCCAAGGCCTACAAGTCGAAGCTGACGCGTTCCGACCGCGCCGCGATCCTCGACAAGGCGGCGGCCATCGTGCGCAGCCGCACCGAGGAGTTCGCCAACCTGATCACCGCCGAGAGCGGCCTGTGCAAGAAAGACTCGCTCTACGAGATCGGCCGGGTCAGCGACGTGCTGTTGTTCGGCGCCGGCGAGTGCCTGAAGGACGATGGCCAGATCTTTTCCTGCGACCTGACGCCGCACGGCAAGAAGCGCCGCGTCTACACGCAGCGCGATCCGCTGCTCGGCGCCATCAGCGCGATCACGCCGTTCAACCATCCGATGAACCAGGTCGCGCACAAGGTCGTGCCGAGCATCGTCACCAACAACCGGATGGTGCTGAAGCCCTCCGAGAAAGTGCCGTTCTCGGCAATCGCGCTGGCCGACGTGCTGCATGAAGCGGGCCTGCCACCGGAGATGCTTCAGATCGTCACCGGCGATCCGAGGGAGATCGCCGACGAGCTCATCACCAACGCCGACGTCGACCTCGTCACCTTCACCGGCGGCGTCGCGATCGGCAAGTACATCGCCTCGAAGGCGGGCTACCGGCGGATGGTGCTCGAGCTCGGCGGCAACGATCCCATCATCGTCATGGATGACGCCGACATCGAGGAAGCCGCCGCGCTCGCCGCCGCCGGCTCGTACAAGAACTCTGGCCAGCGCTGCACCGCCGTCAAGCGAATGCTGGTGCATTCGTCGGTGGCCGACCGCTTCGTCGAGCTCCTTGTCGCCAAGACCAAGGCCTGGAGCTACGGCGACCCGATGGACGGCAAGCTCGACATGGGCACCGTGATCGACGAGGCGGCGGCGCGCTATTGCGAAGACAAGGTCAACGAGGCCGTCTCGCTCGGCGCCAAGGTGCTCGTCGGCAACCAGCGGCGTGGCGCGCTCTATTCGCCGACCGTCGTCGACCACGTCCGCCAGGAGATGCCGCTGGTGCTGCAGGAAACGTTCGGCCCGGTCTCGCCGGTGATCCGCTTCGACACGATCGACGACGCGATCCGCCTGTCGAACTCGACCGCCTTCGGTCTCTCGTCGGCGGTATGCACGAACCGGCTCGACTACATCGCCCGCTTCGTCTCCGAGCTCCAGGTCGGTTCGGTCAACGTGCGCGAGGTGCCGGGCTACCGGCTCGAGCTGACACCGTTCGGCGGGATCAAGGATTCCGGGCTGGGCTACAAGGAAGGCGTTCAGGAAGCGGTCAAGAGCTTCACCAACATCAAGACCTACTCGCTGCCCTGGGTCTGATCGACCCGGGCGACTCTGGCTGGCGGCGAAATCCGATGCCTCTGAAAACCTTCGCTTTCATTCATCCGCTCGATGAGTCGCAGGCGCGGTGGTTTCGCGCGGCGATGCCCGATGTGGAGTTCCTCCTGCCGCGCGGTGGCGCGGTCTGGCCCGAAGGACTCGAGCGTGCCGAGGCGGCGGCGATCAGCTGGGACAGCCCCCCAATCGACGACGTGCTTGCCGCTGCGCCGGCTTTGCAGTGGCTGCATCAGCGCGGCGCCGGCATCGACCGGATCGTGACAGCGCGACTGGTCGGCGGCGACGTGATCCTCACCAACGGCAGCGGCAACCATGCGCCGAGCATCGCCGAGCACGTCGTCGGCATGATGCTGGCCTTCGCGCGGCAACTGCCGGCACTCGTGCGGGCGCAGCAGGAGCGGCGCTGGCAGCCGCCTGACACGAGCACGCTGTTCGAGCTCTCGGGGCAAACGCTCGCCGTGGTCGGCTTCGGCGCGATCGGCAGCACACTGGCCGAGCGCGCGGCGGCGCTCGGCATGAAGATCTTCGGCGTTCGCCGCTCCACGGCCGAAGGCAGCCTGCCGCCCGGCGTCGCCGCGATGTTCACGAAAGATCGTCTCGACGACGCGCTGCACGACGCCGATCACGTCGTCGTCAGCCTGCCATTGACGAGCGAGACCCACGGCCTCTTCTCGACGGCGCGGCTTGCCGCGATGAAGCGCGGCGCCTATCTCTACAACGTCGGCCGCGGCGCGCTCGTCGATCCTGCGGCCCTGCTGACGGCACTGCGCAGCGGGCAGCTCGCCGGCGCCGGTCTCGACGTCACGGAGCCCGAGCCCTTGCCCGCCGACTCGCCGCTCTGGGCCGAGCCGAACGTGCTGATCACCGCGCATTCGTCCGGCCTGACGCCGCGCTCGTACGAGCGCTATCGGGCGCTGCTGCTCGACAACATGCAGCGCTTCTCGCGCGGCGAGACGCTGGTCAACATCGTCGACAAGCGTCTCGGCTACTGAGCGCCCCAAGGCCGCCGCCGGGCGGCGGCCTTCCCCCGCGGGGATCGGGGAAAGTGGCGAAGCCACATTTCCTGGAGAGTCCGGTCAGAGGCCGCGCTGGCGCAGCCAGTCCAGGCAAGCCTGGGCCACCTCGCGCCAGCCGCTGTCGACGACCAGCGAGTGGCCGCGGCCCTCGAACTGCTTGAGCTCGGTGACCGCGAGCGAATCACGGTACTGCTTGAAGGTGGCACGAGTGGTCACGTCGGGCACAGTGTGGTCGGCCATGCCCGAGATGAGCAGCAACGGCCCGCGCGCGGCGTTCGCGGTGTCGACCTTTGCTTCGGAATGCGGGTTGAAATTCGCCACCGCAGCCTGGAACAGCGGCCGGGCCGGCGAAGGAATGGTCCAGCACTCGAACAGCGTGTCGGACTCCTGCTCGCTCAGCGCGTTGCCGAAACCGTAGCGGAACTCCTGCTTCGTCAGAGACACGGCGCGGGTCAAGTTCAACGGGTTGCCGAGCGCCGGCAAGGCGGCGCGCAACTGCGCCAGCGGCAAGGGCAGCACGCCCTTGATCTGCGCCGGGTCAATCGCCGGGCGCGACTGTGTCGTAGCCCCCTTCGTCGAACAGCTTTTGCCACGGTGCCCAGCTGCTGGCGTGCAGCCACAGGCCGTGGATGAAGACGACAGGGGTTCGTTGCGAAGCAGCCATGACGCTCGTCCTTTCAGTCGTAGGCAGAGGCCGTCGCCAGGCCGGTTGGCTCAAGCAGCAGCGAAGCTTCGACGAACACGTCGACGCCCACCGCTGGCGTGATCGCTCGGGCAGGAATCGATTCGCCGGCGCGCCATCGTCGCACCGCGTCGCGCTTGCCGTCGCCGGCCACCAGGAAGATCACTTCGGCGGCGCGACTGAAGCGATGCGCACTCATCGTGACGCGTTGCGGCGGCGGCTTCGGCGCATCGAACACCGGCAAGACGCTCGGCACGCCCGCGCCGCGGCCGAGCTCGTGGCCGGGAAAGAGGCTGCCCGTGTGGCCGTCTTCGCCGAGGCCGAGCAACACCAGGTCGAAGTCGCCGACGGCCTCGAGCAAGGTCCGGTAGCGCGAGGCTGCCTCGCGCGGGCCGAGCTCGGCCGGCATCTCGTGGACCTGGCTCTTCGCAAGGGGAACGTGGCCCAACCAGGCCGACTCGGCCATTCGCGAGTTGCGCAAGGCATCGTCACGAGGCGTGCAGCGCTCGTCGCCGAAGTAGACCTGCCAGGCTGCCCACTCGGCGGGCGCCGTGCGCAGCAGCTCGTAGGCGCCGCGAGGCGTGTCGCCGCCGGCGAGCACGACGCTGAAGCAGCCACGCGAACGAATGGCGCGCTCGGCGGCGGCGAGAATACGCGCCGCCACCGCCGAATGCAGCGCGGCCACATCGGCCACCGCATGCCAGCGGACTCTTTGAACGGCGAAGGGTTCGGTCATTGCGACCACGATAGCCTGACCCCGTGCCGAGCCGCGTCGGAAACATCCTACGAGGCCGCCCTCGGTTCACCGCTGGCGCAGCAAGCCGGTGAGACCATAGCGTCACAGGCTAGAAAGATTGCCGTCGCCGCTCCCCACCATGCCTGACGTGAAGTTGCTCTCCAACGGCCGGTACCACGTGATGGTGACGGACGAGGGAAGCGGCTACAGCCGGTGGAACGGGCTGGCGGTGACGCGCTGGCGCGAAGACGCCGTGCTCGAGAGCGGCGGCACCTTCTTGTATCTTCGCGATGCCGAAGACGGCGAAGTCTGGTCGGCCACGGCACGGCCGGTCGAGTCCCGACCGGGCGCCTGCACGATGCAGCTCGCCACGGGCCAGGCCACCTTTTCGCGCCGCGACCATGAGCTCGAGGTGGTGACGACGATCGCCGTGGCGGCAGACGACGACGTCGAGTTGCGTCGACTTCACATCACCAACCTGTCGTCGCGGCGCCGCCACTTGAACATTACCAGCTTTGCCGAGATCGTTCTGGCGCCGCCGGCCACCGATGCGGCACACCTGGCCTTCAGCAAGATTTTTGTCGAGACCGAAATCGAGCCCGCGCTCGGTGCCATCGTCGCGACGCGGCGCCCGAGCACGCCCGACGAAGCGCGCGCCTGGTGTTTCCATCAAGCCGTGATTCACGGCGGCCATGACGAGCTGTCGTATGAAACCGACCGCCTTCGCTTCATCGGACGCGGCCGCAACACGTCGATGCCGGCGGCCATGCTCCAAGACGATGCCTTGTCGGGGCAGGAAGGACCGGTGCTCGATGCCATCGCCGCGATCCGGGTGCCGCTGGCGCTGGAGCCCGGCGCTTCCTGCACGATCGACTGGTGGACCGGCATCGCCGGAACGCGAGACGGCTGCACCGCCCTCGCTGGTACTTACCGCGACACGGGTGCCGGCGACCGCGTGCTCGGTCAGGCGGCGGTCTTCGCCGACGCGACGCTGCGGCGCATTGGTGCGAACGGGGCCGAGGCATCGATCTTCGAGCGCCTGGCCGGCGCGCTTCTCTGCGCCGACGCCGCGCTGCGCGGCAACGCCGACGACATTGCGCAGAACCGGCGCGGCCAGCCGGGCCTGTGGGGCTTCGGCATTTCCGGCGATGTACCCGTCGTGCTGTTGCGGATCGCCGAGCCGGATCATCTCGATCTGGTTCGACGCCTCGTGCAGGCCCAGGCATTCTGGAGCGCACACGGCATCCGCTCCGAGCTGATGATCGTCAGCGGGCCGGTTGCGGCCGGCGAACCACCGTTGCTCGAGCAGGTGCAGCAGGCCGCCACCGCGAGCGGCGGCGCGGCTTCGCTCGGCAAGCCCGGCGGCATCTTCGTGCGCGACGACGCGACGCTCGACGACGGCGATCGCACCCTGCTGAAAAGCGTCGCCCGCATCGTCGTCACGGGTTCGTGGGACGACCTCTTGCGCCGCCTCGATCCGTCTCCTCAGGTGCCCGTGGCTCCTGCGGTCGCCTTTGCTTCGGATCGCCCAATGGCCGAGACAGGGCAGGACGCGCCGCCGCCCTTCGACTCCGCCGGCCTGCTCGACTTCAACGGCCACGGCGGCTTCACCTCCGACCGGCGCGAATATGTCATTGCGGCGTCGGCATCGCACATGACGCCGGCGCCGTGGACGAACGTCATCACCAACGCCGAATTCGGCACGCTGATCTCCGAAAGCGGCAGCGCCTCGACATGGAGTGAGAACGCGCACGAGCTCAGGCTGACGCCGTGGTCGAACGACCCGGTGGGCGACGCCAATTCCGAGGCGCTCTACATCCGCGACGACGAGACCGGCCGCTTCTGGTCGCCGACGCTCCTGCCGACAAGGAGCAGCGAGCCCTACACAGCCTGCCACGGCTTCGGCTACAGCACGTTCGAGCACAGCGAAGACGGCATCGAGTCCCGGCTCGAGGTCTTCGTCGCGATCGATGCGCCGATCAAGTTCTCATCACTGACGCTGCGCAATCGCTCAGGCCGGGCTCGTCGCCTGAGCGTCACTGGCTACGTCGAGTGGGTGCTCGGCGACGAGCGCGTCAAGACCATGACGCAGGTGGTCACCGAGCTCGACGCCGACTCCGGCGCAGTGTTTGCGGGCAACGCCTACAACACCGACTTCGAAGGCCGCACCGCGTTCTTCGACGTCGAAGGCGCGGAACGAAGCGCCTGCGGCGATCGCGGCGATTTCTTCGGCGCCGCCGGTTCGCTGGCGGCACCGGCCGCCCTGACGCAGGCCCGGCTGTCGGGTCGCATCGGTGCCGGTCTCGATCCCTGCGCGGCGCTGCGCGTCACGGTCGAGCTCGCCGCCGGCGCGCAGGGCAACGTCGTGTTTCGTCTTGGTGCCGGCAAGAGCAAGGCCGAGGCCGGTGAGCTGGTGCGTCGCTGGCGCGTCGCTGGCGCGTCGCCGGCCGCGCTCGATGCGGCGAAGGCGTATTGGCGAAAGACGCTTGGTACCGTGCAGGTCCGCACCCCCGATCCCACCGTCGACACGCTCGCCAACGGCTGGCTCCTCTATCAGGTGATCGCCTCGCGGCTGTGGGCGCGCACCGCGTTCTATCAGGCGAGCGGCGCCTTCGGATTTCGCGATCAGTTGCAGGACGTGATGGCGCTGGTGCACGCGCAACCCGGCCTCGTCCGCGAGCATCTGCTGCGCTCGGCGTCGCGCCAGTTCGTGGAGGGCGACGTGCAGCACTGGTGGCATCCGCCTTCGGGAAAGGGCATTCGCACCCGCTGCTCCGACGACTATCTCTGGCTGCCCCTGGTGACCTGCCGCTACGTCGAGACCAGCGGCGACGACGGCGTGCTCGACGAGGCTCGTCCCTTTCTCGAGAGCCGCCTGCTCAAGGACGGCGAGCAGTCCGACTACGAATTGCCGAAGGTGTCGCAACAGAGCGCGACCCTTTACGAGCACTGCGTCCTGGCGATCCGGCACGGCCTGCGCTACGGCGCGCATGGCCTGCCGCTGATGGGCGCGGGCGACTGGAACGACGGCATGAACCTGGTCGGTGCCGGTGGCAAGGGCGAGAGCGTCTGGCTCGCCTTCTTCCTCATCGCGGTGCTGAAGCGATTCGCACCGATCGCGCGCCAGCGTGGCGACGCTTCGTTCGCCGAGCTCTGTGACAGCGAGGCGAAGCAGCTGGCCGAACGCGTCGAGGCGACGAGTTGGGACGGCGCCTGGTACCGGCGCGCCTATTTCGACGGCGGCACGCCGCTCGGCTCGGCGAGCAACGCCGAATGCCGCATCGACTCGATCGCCCAGAGCTGGTCGGTGCTATCGGGTGCGGCGGCGCCAGAGCGCGCCCGGCGCGCGATGGACGCCGTGCACGGCCATCTCGTGCATGACGACACGCGCCTCGTCCAGTTGCTCGATCCCCCGTTCGACACGTCGACACCATCGCCGGGCTATATCCAGGGCTACGTGCCAGGCGTGCGCGAGAACGGCGGCCAGTACACCCATGCCGCGGTCTGGGCGACGCTGGCCTTCGCGACGCTTGGCGATGCCGATCGCGCTTGGCAGCTGTTCGGTTTGCTCGCGCCGATGCACCATGGTGCCGACGCGCAAGCGATCGCGACCTACAAGGTCGAGCCGTACGTCATCGCCGGCGACGTCTACGCGTTCGCGCCGCACGCCGGCCGCGGCGGTTGGACCTGGTACACCGGCTCGGCCGGCTGGATGTACCAGCTGCTCGTCGAGTCGTTGCTCGGGCTCGAGCGGCGCGGGAACCAACTGCGCGTGCGCCCCCTCCTACCTCGAGATTGGCAAGGCTTCGAGATGCGCTATCGCTTCGGCGAATCGACCTACGAGATCGCCGTTCGCGCCGCGCCCGCAGCCGGCTCGGCGCGGGTCACGCTCGACGGTGCCGTCGTGAGCAACGGCGTCATCGATTTGATCGATGATGGCAAGACGCACGCCGTCGTCGTCGACGCATGGCGAGCGCGCGGGCCGCTCGCGCCCTGACCCCACACAGCGACAGGAGAAGTACAAATGCAACTCGGAATGATCGGCTTGGGGCGTATGGGCGCAAGCATGGTGCGCCGGCTCATGAAGAACGGCCATCAATGCGTCGTCTTCGACATGCAGACGGCCGCCGTTGACGCGTTGACGAAGGATGGCGCGATCGGCGCCGCCACGCTGGCCGAAATGGCGGCGAAGATGACGAAGCCGCGCGCCATCTGGCTGATGGTGCCGGCCGCCGTGGTCGACGTCGAGCTCGAGCAGCTGGTCGCCCATCTCGACCCGGGCGACATCGTCATCGACGGCGGCAACTCCTACTATCGCGACGACATTCGCCGCGCCAAGGCGCTGACGGCGTCTGGCCATCACTACGTCGACGTCGGCACCAGCGGCGGCGTTGCTGGCCAGGATCGCGGCTACTGCCTGATGATCGGCGGCGAGCCCGAGGTGTTCGAGCAGCTGAAGCCGATCTTCGCGGCGCTCGCGCCCGGAGTCGGCTCGGCACCACGCACGCGCGGCCGCAGAGGCGCGGTCGCCAACGCCGAACAAGGCTTCCTGCATTGCGGCCCGCACGGCGCCGGCCACTTCGTGAAGATGGTGCACAACGGCATCGAGTACGGCGTGATGGCGGCGTATGCCGAGGGTCTCAACATCCTGAAGAACGCCGACGTCGGCAAGCGCGAGCACGCGAGCGACGCCGAGACGACGCCGCTACGCCACCCCGAGTACTACCAGTACGAGATGAACCTGCCCGACATTGCCGAGGTCTGGCGGCGCGGCAGCGTCATCGGCTCGTGGCTGCTCGACCTCACCGCCAACGCGCTCACGCAAGACCCGCAGCTCGCCGCTTACGGCGGCCGCGTCTCCGATTCCGGCGAAGGCCGCTGGACCATCGAGGCTGCCATCGACGAAGCGGTTCCGGCGCACGTGCTAAGCGCCGCGCTTTACGAGCGCTTCGCGTCGCGCGGCGAAGCCGGCTTCGCCAACCAGGTGCTCTCGGCGATGCGCCACGAGTTCGGCGGCCACGTCGAAAAGCCCGCGGAGGCTGGCCAGTGAGCGCAGCTCCTGCCACGGCGGAACGCGGCGCCGGCGCGGCGCACTCCGATGCGCTCGTCGTCTTCGGCTTCACCGGCGACCTGGCCAACAAGCAGATCTTCCCGGCCCTTTACCAGATGGTGAAGAAAGGAACGCTGACGGTGCCGGTGATCGGCGTCGCCTCGTCGAGCCTGACCACCGAGCAGATGCAGCAGCGCGTGCGCGACAGCGTCGGCCGCGAGGGGAAAATCGACGACCCGGCCGCCTTCGACCGGCTGCTGTCGCTGCTGAAATACGTCAGCGGCGACTACAAGAACCCTACCACCTTCGAAGCGTTGAAGACCGCGCTCGGCTCGGCCCAGCGGCCGGCCCACTATCTCGCCATCCCGCCGTCGCTGTTCGGGACCGTGATCAAGAGCCTCGGCGCCGCCGGCTTGGCGAAGGATGCGCGCGTCATCGTCGAAAAGCCGTTCGGCCGCGACCTCGCTTCGGCGATCGAGCTCAATGCCGTCGCCCACGCCGTGTTTGCGGAGTCGTCGATCTTCCGGATCGACCACTACCTCGGCAAGGAGGCGATCATGAACCTCCTCTATTTCCGTTTCGCCAATTCCTTTCTCGAGCCGATCTGGAACCGCCACTACGTGGCCAGCGTGCAGGTCACGCTGGCCGAGGACTTCGGCATCGGCCAGCGCGGCAGCTTCTACGAGAGCGCCGGCGCGCTGCGCGACGTGATCGAAAACCACGTGTTCCAGATCGTCGCCCTGCTGGCAATGGAGCCGCCCGCTTACCAGGGCTTCGCCGCGGTACAGAGCGAGAAGGCAGGCGTCTTCCACGCGATGCGACCTCTTGCGCCCGACGACATGGTGCGCGGCCAGTACGACGGTTATCGAAAAGAGAGCGATGTCGCGCCCGACTCCGACGTCGAAACCTTCTGCGCGGTGCGCCTGTTCATCGATTCGTGGCGCTGGTCGGGCGTGCCCTGGTACCTCCGCTCGGGCAAGCTGCTGCCGACGACCGCCGCCGAAGTGTTGGTGCAGCTGCACCCGCCGCCGCAGAAGCTGTTCGACGACGCCACACCGGCCGACGGCCGAGCCAACTACGTGCGCTTCAAGCTGCA
>JALYSL010000241.1 GCA_030854825.1 Pseudomonadota bacterium | reverse complement strand
GCTCCGGCCGTAGCACGCGCGCGTTGCCGCGAACGACCGGTCGATGGACGACGCGAAGCACCGGCTCGAGCCAGTCGACGATGGGCTTCCACTGGCCGAGATCGACCTGCGCCTGGGCAGCCGGAAGGTCGAACAGGGTGAGGCCTTGCTCGATGCAGCGAACGTAGACCTGTGCCTCGCGCAGCACGCCGATGAAAGGAAGCTTCAGACCACGCGCCCAGATCGTCAGCACCTCGGCCGCCTTGGTGCGTCCGTCGAGCCGCATGCCGACGGCGGCCACCTTGCAGCGGCCGCTGGCGATGCGCGGCAGCGCCATCAGCTCGGCGTGGCATTCGGCGGCCGACTCGCGGTCGAAGACCGAATTGCAGACCGGCATCAGGATGACATCGGCGAAGGCCACGACGCGGGCCAGGTCGAAGCCGCGCAAGCCGCCCGGCGTGTCGAGAACGACGAGGCTGACGCCGGCCGGCGGACGCAGGATCCGCTTCGGGTCGACGGCCCAGCCGACGATTGGTGCGCCCTGCGGCAACGGTTGCATGGCGCGAAGACGTAGCCAACTTTGGGTCGACTGCTGGCGGTCGACGTCGCCCAGCATCACGGCGCTGCCGCTTTTCGCATAGCAGGCGGCCAGGTGGGTGGCAAGTGTGCTCTTGCCGCTCCCCCCTTTTCGATTGACGATGGCGATGACAGGCATGACGGCGGATGGTACGCGCCGATTCCACCACGCGGCCGGGCGAGGCGAAGCCTGTATCAGAGGCCGAAAGCAGGGCCAGATCCAGGAAGAGGAAGGGCCACGACGCCCAAGCGTGGCGTGGCCAGATCGGAGGCGGTGGCTAGAACGCGCGACCCGACCGACGCCCGCGGCGCCGGGGCGTTGAGCAGATCAGGCGAATGCGGCGCGCCGCACCGAACCGCGTTCCCGCCGCTGGCGGCGGCGCGCCGCGGCGAGCACACCGAAAAGGCGCATGCCCATGAGGAGATAGGTCGAAGGCTCGGGCATGGGCGGCTGCACCGTCACGTCCTGGGTCGTCACGTCGAAGGTGAAGCCTGACTGGACCTGATTGATGTCGACGAAGAAGGCCTGCAGGTTGTGGCTGCCGGCAGCGATGTCGAAGGAAGTGACGCAACTGCCTACCGTGTCGGCGTGGACGCCGCCCAGGCAGGAGAATGATCACGTCGGTTCTCATCGGTCTCGAGCAGAGCCTCGCCGCGATGGATCACCTGGAAGAGTCGGTGCGGCGCAACGAGGAGCTCGTCGCGCTGTTGCGAGAGGACCGGTCGCTTCGTCACGCCAACGAGCACTTCGTGCTGAAGAACCTGCACATGTCGCTGGTGCGGCTGGGCCGGCTCGACGAAGCGCTCGCGACGGCACGCCTGGCTCGCCCATTGCTCGAAAAGGCGGGACGCGGGCCCGAGTTGCTGGAGCCGTGTGCGCTGCTGCTGATGGGCGGGCGCATCGACGATGCGGCGCGAATGGCGGGCCGCGGCGGCGCGAGCTTCACGGCGCTCGACTTCCGGCGCGACCCGGTCGAGCACAAGCTGTACGACCTCCTCGTGCTCGGCCTGCGCGAAGCGCGTGCGCCCGGCGATCTTGCGCGCCTGATGGAAGAAGGCCGCGCCCTCGGCGACGCCGAGGCCATGCGCCTCGCCTTCGGCGACGCCGGGTAAGGAGGAGTCAGGCCAGATCGACCATCATGGGTTGATGGTCGGATGCCGCCGTGCTCGCGTCGACGTCCACGGCGCGCAGCCGATCTTGCAAGTCGTGCGTCGCGAGGATGAAATCGCAGGCGAACGGCTCCGGCGACTGCTCGCGATCGTGCACGCCAACGGTGGGTGGCTGGGCGCGCGACGGATGCAGCACTTTCCAGACGTCGTCGAAGGCCGGCACCGCACCGCCGAACCCTTTCAGGAGCCGCGCCTGCAACGGGTCGGTCGGGCGCTGGTTGAAGTCGCCGCAGAGAACGGCCGAAACCGTCTCGCGCTGACGGCGAAACGGTCCCTCGGATTCGTCGCCCACGCCCGCGCCCAGCGCATGGGAGCCCGCTTCGGCGTGCCATTCGCGCAACGCCTCGACCTGCGCGGCGCGTTGCAAGGCAGAGTAGTACTCCAGGTGCGTCGTCATGACGCGCAGCGGGCCGAACGGCGCGTCGACGACCGCCTCGAGCAGCAGTCGCGGCATGCTGCGCACGCTCGGGTCGTGCGGTCGGGGCAGGAGCACGCGAGACACCTGCAGCAGCGGACAGCGGCTGAGGATCATGTTGCCGAAGGTGCGGCGCGTGCCATCCGGAGCGGCCGTGTCGACGGCGATGCCGGGTACGGCGGCAAAGCCGGGCAGCAGCGCCGCGATGAGCGCGAACTGGTCCTCGCCACCGCTGCCTTCGAGCGCCGGGAAGTTCGACGCCACCTCCTGCAGGCAGAGCACGTCGAAATCGGCGAAGGCGCGCGCCTCGGCGACGATGCGCTCGGGATCGACCCGGCCATCCATGCCGAGGCACCACTGGATGTTCCAGGTGACAAGCTTCATCGCAAGCGCTGCCTCATCGAATGCCCGCGCGCATGAACGACTGGACGAACTGGCGCTGGAACAGCAGGAAGCCGACGAGCAGCGGCGCCGAGGTCATGAGCGTCGCCGCCGTGATGATCGACCAGTCGACGCCCTGGTCGGTCGAAGAGAACACCTGCAGGCCGACGGTGAGTGGCCGCGTCTCGACCGAGTTGGTGATGATGAGCGGCCAGAGGAAGTTGTTCCAGTGATAGCTCACCGAGACCAGCGCATAGGCAAGATAGACCGGCCGGGCCAGCGGCACGTAGACCTTCAGCAGCACTTGCAGCGCGCTCGCGCCTTCGACGCGGGCCGCGTCGTCGAGCTCCTTCGGCACGGTCTTGAAGGTCTGGCGCAGCAGGAAGATGCCGAACGCGGAGGCGAAGTACGGCAGGCCGATGGCGAGGATGGTATCGCGCAGGCCGAGCGCGTTCATGGTACGGTAGTTCTCGACGATGAGCACATCGGGCATCACCATCAGCTGCAGCAGGATCAGGCCGAACACGAGGTCGCGCCCGGCGAACTCGAAGCGCGCCAGTGCATAGGCGGCGAGCGTGCCCAGCACGAGCTGCGCGGCCAGCACCATCGTCACCAGCAGCGTCGTGTTGAGAAAGTAGCGCGCGAACGGCGCCGCGTTCCAGGCGTTGACGAAGTTCTGCAAGGTGAGCGGCGCGCCGAGCTCGAAGCGCGTGGAGTAGGCGGACGGATGAAACGCCGTCCACACCGCGTAGACGAGCGGCAGGATCCAGAGCAGGCCGAGCAGCCACGCGGCCACGGTCTCGAGGACGCGCGACGCCGGGGCCGGGCGAAAGACAGAGGTGACGGCTTCCGTCATTGGTAGTGCGTGCGCCGATCGAGAAAGCGGAGCTGCAAGAACGCGACTGCGCCGAGCGCCGCGAGCACCACCACCGTGAGGGCGGCGGCGTAGCCCGTGTCCCAGAAGCTGAAGCCGACCTGGTAGATGTAGTAGAGCAGCAGCATGCTCGCGTTGTCGGGACCGCCGCGCGTCATCACGAACAGGTGGTCGACCATGCGTACCGAGTTGATCAGGGCATTGATCAGCACGAACAGCGTCGTCGGCATCAGCAGCGGAAACAGTACGCTGCGGAAATACTGCCAGCG
>JALYSL010000227.1 GCA_030854825.1 Pseudomonadota bacterium | reverse complement strand
CTCGAGCTCGTCGGCGCTCTTGACGCCGCGCCCGGCGAAGAGCCGCGCCAGCAGCGGGTGGACGCCCGCCTGCTCGAGCGCCCAGGCGGTGCGCGGCGGCACATCGCGGCTTTCGATCGAGATCGGTTCGTTCGTCATGCGGCTCAGAGATGTTCGAGGACGGCGTGCGGCTCGACGCGCCGCCAAGGCGCCACCAGGCGCTGCCAGAGCGGTTGCGGCCGGCGCTCGAAGCGGGCCGCTGTGCGCTCGCCACAAAGCGTCAGCAGGGCCGGTTCGTTGCGCTGCGCGCTCGCCAGCAAGTCAGCCATGCGGCCGACGTCGAGCGCTCGCCAGGCTTCGGCCCAGGCCGCCCAGTCGGCGGCGAACAGCGGTGCCCGAAGGGAAGCGGCGACCTCCGGCGTCGCCGCCGGATCGGCCGTCTGGGCCCGGCCGCAACCGCTCAGCCAGAACGAGTTGACGACGAGCTCGCCGCGGTCTTCGCGTTCCTCGTTGATCGGATGCGTGTGCAAGACGAGCTGCACTTCGCTTTGCAGACGGCGCACGAGCCGGCCGATCGCGCTGGCCTCGTTACCGAGCCAGCTGTCGACGCCGCGGCCGATGACTCGGTCGAGCGACGCGGTGCGAAGCCCCTCGAGGTCATCCCTGGCGATGTACCAGCGCGAGGCGCTGCCGAACGCCGCTTCGAAACCTTCGCTTTCGAAGAGGCCACGCACCGCCTCGAACAGCGCGCGCGATTCGATGTCGGTCAGCGAGAGATGGGCCGGGTCGGTCATGAGGACATGGTCGCGGCCGAGTTGCCAGTGCGCCGGCGTGACCAGGGCCCAGGCGCGATCGCCGACGGCAATGGTGTCGTTGGC
The DNA here is from genome assembly GCA_030854825.1 of Pseudomonadota bacterium. The sequence goes on along the minus strand of JALYSL010000227.1, from coordinate 2,077 downwards.
CGCAGCTCGTGCCGCCCAGGGCCATCGGCCGTCGCCGCCCTGCCAGTGCCACGCCGCGGCCAGGGCTCGTTCGTGCGGTGGCGTGAAGCTCGACGGTTCGCCTTCGTCGCGGTCGGCAGGCGAGAGCAGGGCGAGGACGCGGGCGAGGTTCGGCAAGGCGAGGTCGCGCAGCACGTGCCGACAGGCTTCCGAGGCGTCGGAAGCGAAAGGAACGAGCAGGTGCATGAACGACGATTATCTGCAGCCGTGCATTCGACCTTGCGGCGCTGCCGAAGCAGAAGCCTCGGGTAGCATCGCTGCCGCATGAACTGGCCCTACGAACTGCAGATCGGCTGGCGCTACACGCGAGCCGGCAGGGCGGGGCGCAAGAACGGCTTCATCTCGTTCATCTCCGGGGTCTCGATGCTCGGCATCGCCCTCGGCGTCGCCGCGCTGATCATCGTGCTGTCGGTCATGAATGGCTTCCAGAAGGAAGTGCGCGACCGAATGCTCTCGGTCGTCGCCCACATCGAGGTGCTCGACTCGAACGGCGCTGCGCTGCCCGATTGGCAGGCGACTGCGGCCGAGGCGCGCGGGAACGCGCAGGTGATCGGCGCCGCGCCCTTTGTCGCCTCGCAGGCGCTGATTGCGCGTGGCGACGATATGCGCGGCGTCATCGTCCGCGGCATCGTGCCGCGCGAGGAAGCGACCGTCACCGACCTGGCCGCGCAGCTGCGCGACACGACGCTCGCCAAGCTCGTCCCCGGTACCTGGGGCATCGTGCTCGGCATCGAGCTGGCGCGCACGCTCGGCGTTCACGAAGGCGACAAGGTGACGATCGTCCTGCCCGGCGGGCAGATGACGCCGGCCGGCGTGGTGCCGCGGCTGAAGCAGATGAACGTTGTCGGCACCTTCGATGCCGGCCACTACGAATACGACAGCGGGCTGGCGCTCGTCAGCCTCGAAGACGCCGCCAAGCTCTTTCGCGTCGACGGGCCCACCGGCATCCAGCTGCGCCTGAAGGATCTGAACGAGGCGCCGCTGGTGGCCGCCGAGCTGCAGCAAAGCCTCGGGCCGGCCGTGCAGGTGCGCGACTGGACCGACACCAACCGCAACTGGTTCGCCGCGGTGCAAGTCGAAAAGCGCCTGATGTTCATCATCCTGACGCTGATCGTCGCCGTCGCCGCGTTCAACCTCGTCTCGACGCTGGTGATGACGGTGACCGACAAGCGCGCCGACATCGCGATCCTGCGCACCCTCGGCGCGACGCCGCGCTCGGTGATGGCCATCTTCATGGTTCAGGGCGCCGCCTCGGGCGTCATCGGCACGCTCGCCGGCGTCGTGCTCGGCCTCGTCGTCGCCTTCAACATCGACGTCATCGTGCCGGCGATCGAAAGCGTGCTGCACACGACCTTCCTGCCGGCCAGCGTCTACCTCATCAGCCGCATGCCGAGCGATCCGCAGCAGGGCGACATCGTGCCCATCGTCGTCATCTCGCTCGTGCTCTCCTTCGTCGCGACGCTGTACCCGAGCTGGCGCGCCAGCCGCCTGCAGCCGGCCGAAGCGCTCCGCTATGAGTGACGAGAGGCTGTTGCAAGGGTCGGTCGTCAGCGCGACGGCGCTGCACAAGCGCTTCATCGAGCACAGCGGAGCGGCTGTGCTCGACGTTCACGTGCTGCGCGGCATCGACCTCGCCATCGCCGCCGGCGAGACGCTCGCCGTGGTCGGCGCCTCCGGCTCGGGCAAGAGCACGCTGCTGCATCTGCTCGGTGGCCTCGAGGCGCCGACCAGCGGCACGGTGCTCCTGTGCGGCCGCGATTTCACGACGCTCGATGCCGCTGAACAGGGTGAATGGCGTAATCGCCACCTCGGCTTCGTCTACCAGTTTCACCACCTGCTGCCCGAGTTCACGGCGCTCGACAACGTCGCGATGCCGCTGCGCATCCGCCGCCTCGGCACGAGCGAGGCGCGCGCACGCGCGGCCGATGCGCTCGGCCAGGTGGGCTTGAGCGATCGGCTTTCCCACCGGCCCTCGCAGCTCTCGGGCGGCGAGCGCCAGCGCGTCGCCATCGCGCGCTCGCTGGCCGGTGAGCCCGAC
>JALYSL010000193.1 GCA_030854825.1 Pseudomonadota bacterium | reverse complement strand
GACGAGGAGGCAGCCGACGAGGTTGGCGCCGAGATGCAGGGCGCTGTAGTGCACCCAAGCAGCGCTCCAGGCGCGCCACGGCTCGCGCCACGCGAGCGCAGGCTGCCATTCGAGCGCGAGCGGAAAGCCGATCGCGAAGTCGATGGATGAGCCGACCGCCAGCACCGCCGCAAGCAGCAGCCAGGCGGTGCTTCCGTTGCGCGCGGTGGCGCAGACTTCAGCCGAAGACAGCACGCCAGAGCGAGAGGACCGCATTCTTCTGCTCGGCCATCTTCTCCGGGTCGATCTGCGTCGGCTGCTCGTCGAGGCGCGCCTGGTGCTGGACCCGGCGCAGGTCGCGATAGGCGTCGGCGGCGGCAACGCCGATGCCGGGCTCGAGCAGTCCTGCCGACTCGGCGCGGCGAAGCAGCGCGATGTTGCCGACGTCGTCGAGCAATTCCGGGTGGGCACCGCTTTCGGCGAGGACGATCGATTGCACCGCGAACTCGACATCGATCATGCCGCCCGGACTGTGCTTGACGTCGAAGGCCGCGCCCTTGACCGGGTGAGCTCGCCGCACCTTTTCGCGCATTGCCTTGACTTCTTCGCGCAGGGCGGCGCCGTCGCGAGGCGCGGCGAGGACGCTGCGCCGCACCGCCTCGAAGCGAGGTGCGAGCGACGCGAGGCCGGCGCACCAGCGGGCTCGCGTCAGCGCCTGATGCTCCCAGGTCCAAGCGGTGTTGCTGCCGCGGCCGGTCTGATAGTTCTCGAACGAGGTCATCGAGGTGACCAGCAAACCCGAGTTGCCGTTCGGGCGCAGGGCGGTGTCGATATCGAAGAGTTCACCGGCGGCGGTGCGCATCGTCAGCCAGCTGATCAGCTTTCTCACGAAGGCGCCGTAGACCTCGGCCGCCTTGTCGGCATCGGTGTCGGGATCGTTGTAGACGAAGACGACGTCGAGGTCGCTGCCGTAACCCAGCTCCTTGCCGCCGAGCTTGCCATAGGCGATGACGCCGAGCTGCGCTTCGTCGCGATGCGCCGACTTCAGGTGTTTCCAGGCCCACCGCATGGCGCAGGAAAGGGTCGCATCGGCAAGCGCCGACAGATCGTCGGCGACTTCCTCGACCGTGATGTGACCTTCGACGTCGCGCACCAGCGTGCGAAAGACCTCGGCGTGATGGGCCCGCCGCAGGGTGTCGAGCAACAACTCTTCCTCGGCCTGGCTCGACCGCTCCCAGCCGGCGTGACGTTCTTCGAGCTCGCGCGTGTAGGCCTGCGGGTCGAAGCGCCGATGCAGCAGCTCTTCGTCGGCGAGCTCGTCGATGACGCCGGGATGAAGCATCAGATAGCGCATTGGCCAGCGGGCCAGGCCGAGCAGGCGCAGCAGCCGGTTCTGCACCTCGGGGCGCTCGGCAAGAAGCGCCAGATAGCTCTCGCGGCGCAGCAGTGGCTCGAGCCAGTCGATGAAAAGCACGGCGGCGTGCAGCGTGCAACGCGCCTGCGCGACAGCCTGCGCCGCGCGCGTGACGAGGCGCGCCAGACGCACCTTGCTTTCGTCGCGCAGCAGCTGGATCTTCGGCTGCTCGCACATCGGCTTGACGCGCGCCGCCAGCTCCGGCGGCAACTGGGCGAGGAAATCCTCGGCGTCGACGGGTGCCTGCGGCGGCCCGCAGCTGCGGCAGCCGACGCCGCTGGAGCGGCCGTCGTTCAGCAGGAGATCGAACTCGGCGGCGACGAATTCGCGCGCCTCGCCCAGGCGATCGATCAGTGCGCAGGCACCTTCGTTTTCATGGTCGAGGCTGGCCGCGATCCAGGCCAGGTCGCCGTCGTGCGTCGGCAGCACGTGCGTCTGCTGGTCGTCGAGGTACTGGATCCGGTGCTCGACGCGGCGCAGCAGCGTGTAGGCCGAGGCGAGCCGTTCGGCGCTGGCCCGCTTCATGAGGCCGCCCGCCGCCAGCTTGTCGAGCGCCTTCAAGGTCGAACGGGTGCGGATCTCCGGGAACTGGCCGCCCCGCACGACCAGCAGCAACTGGACGATGAATTCGATCTCGCGAATGCCGCCGCGCGAAAGCTTGACGTCGTTGGCGCGCTGCGGTCGCCCGGCGGCGCGCCGCTGCGCCTCGTCGCGTACCTTCGCGTGCAACTGGCGCAGGCCCTCGAAGACGCCGTAGTCGAGGTAGCGGCGATAGACGAACGGGGTCACCAGCGAGCGCAGCGCCAGGGCCCGGCCGTTCCTGACGCTGTCCAGTGGCGCGACGACGCGGCTCTTCAGCCAGGCAAAGCGCTCCCACTCACGGCCGTGCGACTGCAG
>JALYSL010000149.1 GCA_030854825.1 Pseudomonadota bacterium | reverse complement strand
CCTTCGAGAAGCTCGGTGTGCCGATGCACGAGCGCGCCACTCTGGCCAACGTGGCTGTCGACGTGATCTTCGACAGCGTCTCGGTCGCGACCACCTATAAGGCCAGGCTCGCCGAGGTCGGCATCATCTTCGGCTCGATCTCCGAGGCGGTACAGAGCCACCCGGAGCTGGTGCGCAAGTACCTGGGCACGGTGGTGCCGAGCGGTGACAACTACTACGCGGCGCTCAATTCGGCCGTATTTACCGACGGCTCGTTCTGCTTCATCCCGAAGGGCGTGAAGTGCCCGATGGAGCTGTCGACGTACTTCCGCATCAATACCGAAGAGACGGGGCAGTTCGAACGCACCCTGATCGTCGCCGAAGAAGGCGCCTCGGTGTCGTACCTGGAAGGCTGCACCGCGCCGAAGTTCGACACCAACCAGCTGCACGCCGCGGTCGTCGAGCTGGTCGCCCTCGACGACGCGTCGATCAAGTACTCGACAGTGCAGAACTGGTACCCGGGCGACGCCGACGGCAAGGGCGGCATCTACAACTTCGTCACCAAGCGCGGCATGTGCCGCGGCGTGAACTCGCGCATTTCCTGGACGCAGGTCGAGACCGGCTCGGCGATCACGTGGAAGTACCCGTCGTGCGTGCTGGTCGGCGACAACTCGGTTGGCGAGTTCTATTCGGTCGCGGTGACGAACCACCACCAGCAGGCCGATACCGGAACGAAGATGATCCACATCGGCAAGAACACCCGGAGCACGATCGTCAGCAAGGGCATCTCGGCGGGGCAGTCGAGCAACAGCTACCGAGGACTGGTGAAGATCCTGCCGACCGCCGCGGGCGCACGCAACTATTCGCAGTGCGACTCGATGCTGGTCGGCGACCGCTGCAGCGCCAGCACCTTTCCGTACATCCAGGTGAAGAACCTGAGCGCCAAGGTCGAGCACGAGGCCTCGACCTCGAAGATCGGCGAAGACCAGCTTTTCTACTTCGCGCAGCGCGGCATCGGCGCCGAGGAGGCCGTCTCGATGATCATCAACGGCTTCTGCAAGGACGTGTTCCGCCAGTTGCCGATGGAGTTCGCGGTCGAGGCGACCAAGCTGCTCGGCTTGAAGCTCGAAGGGAGTGTCGGATGATCCTGCACGACAGCAAGACGCTGCTCGAGGTTCGCGGCCTCTGCGCATCGGTCGACGGCACGCCGATCCTCAAGGGTCTCGACTTGACCGTGAAGGGTGGCGAAGTCCACGCGATCATGGGTCCGAACGGTTCGGGAAAGAGTACCTTCGCGAAGGTGCTCGCGGGTCACACCAGCTATGAAGTGACCGCCGGCGAGGTCCGCTACGAAGGCCGCAACCTGCTCGATATGGCGCCCGAGGCGCGGGCGCGCGCCGGCGTCTTCCTCGCGTTCCAGTACCCGATCGAGATTCCCGGTGTCGCCAACAGCCAGTTCCTGCGCCTGGCCTACAACACGGTGCAGGCCGGGCGCGGCAACGACGAGCTCGACCCGCTCGAGTTCGACGATCTGGTGCGCGTGAAGATGAAGCTGCTCGAGATGAGCCCCGAGTTCCTCGACCGCAGCGTCAACGAAGGCTTTTCCGGGGGTGAGAAGAAGCGCAACGAGATCCTGCAGATGGCGCTCCTCGAGCCGAAGCTGGCGATCCTCGACGAGACCGACTCGGGCCTCGACATCGACGCGTTGCGGGTCGTCTCCAAAGGCGTCAACGAACTGGCGCGCAAGGACAACGCGGTCGTCCTCGTCACCCACTACCAGCGCCTGCTGAACTACATCGTTCCCGACTACGTGCACGTGATGGAAGGCGGTCGCATCGTCAAGACCGGCGGCGCGGCGCTCGCGCTCGAGCTCGAGGAACGCGGCTATGACTGGATCCAGGCCGAAGCGAAGGCGGCCGAGAGAGCCTTGCCATGAGCAACGCTGCCATCGCCACCCGGGGCTACCTGGCCGATCTACTCGCCGGCCAGTCTCGGCCGCCTGCCGCGCCGACCTCGGCGAAGCCGGCGTGGCTGAAGGCACTGCGTGCCGAAGCGGTCGAGCGGCTCGGCGTGCTCAAGGCACCGACCCTGCACGACGAGGCCTGGCGCTTCACCGACATGGTCGGGCTGACGAAGCAGTCGTTCGGTCCGCTGCGCACGCCGACCGCATTGCAAGCCGCAGACATTGGGCGCTTTCACATCGACGAGGCGACGACACGGCTGGTCTTCGTCGACGGCGTTCATGCGCCACACCTTTGCAGCCTCGGCGCCGGTGACACGGGTATCAGCATCTCTACCCTGGCGTCGGCAGTCGCGGCGCATGGCGCGACCGTTCAGGCGCAACTGGCTCGCCATGCCGTCTTCGACGACAGCTTCTTCACAGCGCTGAACACCGCCTTCCTGCACGACGCCGCGGTGATCATCGTGGCGCGCCACACCACGGTCGCGACCCCGGTGCACCTGCTCTTCATCTCGACGCAGGTCGATGTCGCGAGCCACCCGCGACTGCTGCTGGTTGCCGAGCCCGACAGCGCCGTGACGCTGATCGAGGACCACGTCGCGATGCATGAAGGCGCGTACCTCTCCAATTCGGTCGCCGAGATCGCGCTCGGCGCGAATGCGAAGGTCGAGCACGTTCGCGTCCAGCGCGAGAGCGACGCCGCGTTCCACATCGCCCGCTGCGCCGTGTCGCTGGCGCAGGCAAGCCGCTATCACTCGGTCAGCGTCGCCTTCGGCGCCAGGGTGTCTCGGCTCGAGCTCGATGTCCGGCAAGCGGGCGAGACTGCTGAGTGCTCGCTCGATGGCCTGGCGCTGATAGGCGAACGCCAGCTCGCCGACACCCACAGCTTGATCGATCACGCATGGCCGCACGGCGTCAGCCGCCAGTTGCACAAGTGCATCGTCGACGGTGCCGCGCACGCGGTCTTCAGCGGCAAGGTGATGGTCCGGCCCGGCGCGCAGCGCACCGATTCGGCGCAGTCGAGTCGCAACCTGCTGCTGTCCGCTCGGGCGGTGGTCGATGCGTTGCCGCAGCTCGAGATCTTCGCCGACGACGTCAAGTGCACGCATGGCGCAACCGTCGGTCAGCTTGACAGCGAGGAAGTCTTCTACCTGCGCAGCCGGGGTCTTTCGGAAGCGGCGGCGCGCAACCTCCTGACTTACGCCTTCGGCGCCGAGGTGATCGACCGCATCCCCGTCGCGTCCTTGCGTCGCCGGCTCGAGCAGACGGTGCTCGAACGGACGACGCACCGGCCATGACCGCCCTGAACGCGCCGGCGGAAATGCCGGCAACCGCTGCTGCCGACGTCTTCGACGTCGAGCGAATCCGCGCCGACTTCCCGATCCTCGGGCTTCGGATCGCCGGCAAGCCGCTGGTCTACCTCGACAACGCCGCATCGAGCCAGATGCCTCAGCCGGTGATCGATCGCCTGGTGCGCTACCAGACGAGCGAGCACGCCAACATCAACCGCGCCGTGCACTACTTGTCAGAGACGGCGACGACCGGCTACGAAGCGGCTCGGCAAAAGCTTCGGCGCTTCATCAACGCCAGGGAGGCGCGCGAAGTGATCTTCACCAGCGGCACCACCGACGGCATCAACCTGGTGATGCAAGGCTGGGGCCGCAAGTTCATCGGCGCCGGCGACGAGATCATCCTGACCGTGCTCGAGCACCACTCGAACATCGTGCCGTGGCAGATCCTTGCCGCCGAAAAGGGCGCTGTGATCCGGGTCGTGCCGATCAATGACGCCGGCGAACTGCTGGTGGGTGACTACGAGGCGCTCTTCAACGACCGCACCCGCCTGGTCGCCGTCGGCCACGTCTCGAACGCGCTCGGCAGCATCAACCCGGTCAAGGAGATGATCGCGTTCGCGCACGCCCGCGGCGTTCCGGTGCTGGTCGACGGCGCGCAGGCGGCGCCGCATCTGGCGGTCGACGTGCAGGATCTCGACTGCGACTTCTATGCCTTCTCAGGCCACAAGATGTGCGGTCCCACCGGCATCGGCGTGCTCTACGGCCGCGCGCCACTGCTTGAGGCGATGCAGCCCTTCAAGGGTGGCGGCGACATGATCCACACGGTGACGTTCGAGAAGACGACGTACAACACGATTCCGCACAAGTTCGAGGCCGGGACACCGCCGATCGCCGCGGCGATCGGGCTCGGCGCTGCGGTCGACTACCTGACGGCGATCGGCATGCCGACGATTGCCGCATACGAGAAGGAGCTGCTCGACCACGCAACAGAGCGGCTGCTCGATCTGCCCGGCGTGCGCGTCTTCGGGATGGCGCGACACAAGGCCGCGGTGCTCTCGTTCGCGCTCGAGGGCATCCATCCGCACGATGTCGGCACCTTGCTGAACCAGGAAGGAATCGCGGTGCGCACCGGCCACCACTGCGCGCAGCCTTTGATGAAGCGGCTCGGCGTGGCCGCGACATCGCGCGCCTCGTTCGCGTTCTACAACACGCTGGCCGAGGTCGACGCACTCGTCGCCGGCATCCGCAGTGTGCAAAAGGTGTTTGCGTGAGCGTCGATCCGAGGGGGCTGTACCAGGAAGTGATCCTCGATCACAACAGGAAGCCACGCAACTATGGCAGGCTCGAACACGCGAGCCACCACGCCGAGGGGCTGAATCCGCTCTGCGGCGATCACATTTTCGTGGCCGTCGATCTCGCCGGCGATGCGGTCGATGCGATCGCGTTCGAGGGCGAGTCGTGTGCGATCTGCAAGGCATCGGCGTCGATGATGACGGTGGCAGTGAAGGGCAGGAGCCTGAGCGAGGCACGCACGCTGATCGACGAGTTCGTCGACATGGCCACCGGCCGTCTCGACCCGAAGAGCAGCCCACGGATCGGCCGACTCGCGGTGTTCGCCGGCATCAGTGGGTTGCCGATGCGGGTGAAGTGCGCGATCCTGCCCTGGCACACGCTGCGAGCCGCATTCGACGCCGTCGCGAAGGCCTCGACCGAGGCAGATGCGGACCCGATGCAGACACCGCCTGCCGATGCCCGGGTCTGAGGGCGGCCGCATCCAGGAAACCGAAATGCCGAAGATCGCCGACATCGAAGAGACGCCGAACCCGAACGCGCAGAAGTTCGTGCTCTACGAGCCGCTGACATGGGGCGTGACGCGTTCGTTCGAAAACGCCGAGCAAGCCGAAGGCGACGAGTTGGCGCGAGCGCTGTTCGCGATCGAGCACGTCACCAATGTCTTCTATGTCGACCGCTGGCTCACGGTGACTCAGGACGGCGGCGCCGACTGGAAGCAGCTGGCACGAAAGATCGCAGTTCCACTGCGTGCCGCAAAGGCGGCAAGCGATCAGTCGGCCGCTGCGGTCGTCGCGGCGCAGGCGTCGTTCGCCCATCTGAGCGAGCGCGACCAGGACCGGCTCGACGAAATCAATCTTCTGCTCGACCAGCAGATTAGACCCTATTTGCAGGGCGACGGCGGCGACCTGCACGTTCTTGGCCTGGAAGGAGACCGCCTCGTCGTGCACTACCAGGGCGCGTGCGGCACCTGCCCCAGCTCGATCTCGGGGACGCTTCGCGGGATCGAGAATTTGCTACGAACGATCGAGCCGCAGATTGAAGTCGTCGCCGCTTAGGTCCGATAGCTTCCCGGCTCCGACCTGAAGGGAATCGCGAGACGGTTCCAACCGTTGATGGCGATGATCGCGAGCGTCAAATCGACAAGCGATTTCTCGTCGAAGTGACGTCGGGCCTCGGCGAACAGCTCATCCGACACGGCATGTCCCGAGATCCGGGTGACCGCCTCCGCCCAGGCGAGCGCAGCGCGCTCCTTGTCCGAATAAAAGGCTGTCTCTCGCCACGCGGAGAGGACGAAGAGTCGCTGCTCCGTTTCGCCATTGGCACTTGCATCCTTGGTGTGCATGTCCAGGCAGTAGGCGCAGCCGTTGATCTGCGATACGCGCGTCTTCACCAGCTCGAGCAGGGCAGGGTCCAGGCCCGACTGTCGTACATGGGTCTCGACTGCCGCCATGGCCTTGTACGCGTCGGGTGACGCCTTCTTGAAATCAAGTCTTTCCTTCATTACCTTCTCCTGTCCAGGATCGACTCTGAGCCGCAGTCTTCAGACCCAGCAGGAGACTTCGCAACACGACGGCATCGTTGTGGATTTCGTCGTGGGCGGAATAGACGAGCGTGACAGGCCCTTGCTGCGCCAACTCGCGCAACTGATCGTAGACCTCGGGATGCTGGCGCACCTCGGCGGCGAGCGCTTGCGGAATTCCGGCCATCGTTCGGGATCGTGGCCGAACCACTTTCTCAGTTCGGTGCTCGGGGCGAGATTCTTCAGCCACAAGTCCACTGCCGCCTTGTCCTTGCAGACGCCACGCGGCCAGATCCGGTCGACAAGAACACTCGTTCCGTCGGCGCGATCGGGGGGCTCGTATGCCCGCTTCAGCTTGACGTGGTCGGCTGCGATCTTCACGCTTTTCCCTGTCGCTCTCGGGTATCGACCAGGTGCTTCATGCGGCAGGGTGTGCGTGCTTGCTCGCGAACTGGTTCATTGCGTCGAGCGCCAGGTTGGAGTGCGCATAGGCCGCGCCGGCGCGCATCTCGGCGGCGACCCAGATCGCCTCCATCACTTCCTGTTGTGTCGCACCCTTTCGCAAGGCACGCTCGGTGTGGCCGCGGATGCAATACGGGCATTGCGTGACGTGGGCGACTGCGACGGCGATCAATTCCTTGGTCTTCGCAGGCAGCGCGCCGTCGGCAAAGACGCTTTCGCCGAACGCCTTGAAGGCGGCGGCGATACCGGGCGCCAGGTCCTGGCGCTGGCGGTGCAGGTCCCTCGAAGCTTCAGGGTACATCGGGTCTTCCATGATCGACTCCTTCTTGAACGATGTCGCGGTCACGCCGTTGCGGCGAGTGTGCGCTCGAACTCGACCTCACTCCGCAGACCTTCGAGATCGCGGTGCACGACAGCGACGGCCAGCTTCCTGCCACTGCGCCAGTCCGAGGTCGTGCAGTCCCGTGCCTCGGGGTGCCGTCGAGCACGACGTCGTCGAATCGTTCGGCGTGGCCGACATAGGCCAGGCTGAAGTCGTACTGCTCCGTCCAGAAGAACGGCACCATGTCGAACGGCTCGCGCTGCCCCAGCATGTTG
>JALYSL010000148.1 GCA_030854825.1 Pseudomonadota bacterium | reverse complement strand
CGCAGGAGGAGGCGCGGTCGCCGTCGATGGCCGCATGGTCGACCGCCCGGTGCTGCTGCGCGCCGAGGCCTTGCTGGCGCGGTCTCGATGAGCCGCCGTCCGTCGGGACGACGGGCGTCGTCGGGTTCACCTTGATTGCATGCGATGGCGCTGTCGATAGCCTTGCTCATCGAGGTCGCCCGCGTGCGGGACCGACCGTCCCCGAACAGTGAGGAGTCGCATTCATGAAGCTATTCGCAACCATCGCAGCGGCAACGGCCGCGCTGGTGCTCGCCGCCGGCAGCGCCCAGGCCCAGATGGTCATCAAGTTCAGCCACGTCGTCGCAGACAACACGCCCAAGGGCCAGGCCGCGCTCAAGTTCAAGGAGCTCGCCGAGAAGAAGCTGCCCGGCAAGGTGACCGTGCAGGTGTTCCCGAGCTCGCAGCTCTACGGGGATGCCAAGGAGCTGGAAGCGCTTCTCCTGGGCGATGTCCAGTTCATCGCGCCGTCGCTCTCCAAGTTCGATCGCTACACGAAGAAAGTCCAGGTCTTCGACCTGCCGTTCCTGTTCGACAACGTCGAGGCGGTCGACCGCTTCCAGTCCGGCCCGCAGGGACACGCGCTGCTTGAGTCCATGACCAACCGCGGCCTGCGCGGCCTGGCCTACTGGCACAACGGCATGAAGCAGCTCTCCAGCGACAAGGACCAGCTCAAGCGTCCCGAGGACGTGAAGGGCCTGAAGTTCCGGATCCAGGCCTCCGACGTGCTCGAGGCGCAATTCCGCGCCCTCGGCGCTAATCCGCAGAAGATGGCCTTCAGCGAGGTCTACCAGGCGCTGCAGACCGGCGTCGTCGACGGCCAGGAGAACACCTGGTCGAACATCTACTCGCAGAAGTTCTTCGAGGTCCAGAAGACGATCGCCGAGACCAACCACGGCGTGATCGACTACATGGTCGTCACCAACGAGAAGTGGTGGAGCGGCCTGACGCCCGATGTCAGGAAGGGCCTGTCCGAGGCGATGGCGGAAGCGACCGCCTACGGCAACAAGCTCGCCAACGACATCAACGAAGGCGACAGGAAGCGCATCGCCGACGCCGGCAAGGCGAAGATCCAGAAGCTCGGCAAGGACGACATCGCCGCCTGGAAGAAGGTCATGGAGCCGGTCTGGAAGAAGTTCGAGAGCGATATCGGCGCCGACGTGATCGACGCGGCCCAGAAGTCCAACAAGTAGCCGGCCGGCCCGGCAAGCACGCGACGCAGGCGGGGGCGTGCCCATGCGCTGGCTCGAGCATCTCGAAGAAGGGCTGATCGCCGTCCTGATGGCGGCGATGACCCTGCTCACCTTCGTGCAGGTGGTCGCCCGCTACGTCTTCAACTACAGCTTCGTCTGGGCGCTCGAGCTCACGGGCGTGATGTCGGCGTGGCTGATCTTCATCGGTATGTCGTACGGCGTGCGCGTCGGCGCGCACATCGGCATCGACTCGCTGATCAAGGCGCTGCGCCCGGCGACCGCGCGCATCGTCGGCATGATCGCGGCGGCCCTCTGCATCGTCTATGCCGTCATCGTCACCGTCGGCGGCTGGCAGTACGTGCACAAGATGTACGACGTCGGCATCCTGATGCAGGACCTGCCGATCCCGCAGTGGATGCCGCGCCTGGTCCTGCCGATCGGCTTCGCCCTGCTCGCCTTTCGCTTCATGCAGGTGGTCGCCCGCTACGTCTTCAACTACAGCTTCGTCTGGGCGCTCGAGTTCACGGGCGTGATGTCGGCGTGGCTGATCTTCATCGGCATGTCGTACGGGGTGCGCGTCGGTGCCCACATCGGCATCGACTCGCTGATCAAGTCGCTGCGCCCGAAGGTGGCGCGTGCCGTCGGCATGCTCGCGGCGGCGCTGTGCATCGTCTACGCCGTCATCGTCACCGTCGGCGGCTGGCAGTACGTGCACAAGATGTACGACGTCGGCATCCTGATGCAGGACCTGCCGGTGCCGCAGTGGATCCCGCGCCTGGTCCTGCCGATCGGCTTCGCGCTGCTCGGCTTCCGCTTCGCGCAGGTTCTCTGGCGACTGGCGCGGGGCGAGCAGACCAGCGTGCTTGTCGACGAGGCGGCCGAGGCGATGCAGCTCTACGACGCCGAGGCGCAAGTGGACAAGCAGCCGTGACGACCGCTTTCCTGTTCTCGATGTTGTTCGTCTGCCTGCTGCTCGGCATGCCGGTGGCGATCGCGCTGGGCCTCTCGTCGCTGCTGACGATCCTGTTC
>JALYSL010000122.1 GCA_030854825.1 Pseudomonadota bacterium | reverse complement strand
GCCCGGCGTGGTGCAGCCGCGTGACCTCGCTCAGCTCTTCGGCCAGCGCGGCATGCGCCGGACCGGAAGCCGAAAGCGAAAGCGCCAGGGCGGCGGCGAACGAGGCGAAGAGCGATTGGAAATGCATCGAGGTCAGGAGGCGCCCCGCGTCTCGGCGTCGACGCCGATTTGGCCCGTCGTCGAGCGAAACCGGGCCGCTATACTGATTTCATTGTAGGGCACGCATGCGTCGCGATGCCCCTTCGGCGGCGTCGCTCCCGCGCTGCAGCGTCCCATGACACTTCGAATCCACAACACCCTGTCGCGGGCCACCGAGGACTTCAACCCGATCGAGCCGGGCCACGTCCGCCTCTACGTCTGCGGCATCACCATCTACGACCACAGCCACATGGGCCACGCGCGCTTCATGATGGCTTTCGACGTGGCGCAGCGCTGGATGAAGACGCTCGGCTACCGGGTCACCTACGTCCGCAACATCACCGACATCGACGACAAGATCATCAAGCGCTCGCTCGAGCGCGGCATCTCCATTCGCGCCCTCACCGAGGAGATGATCGCGGCGATGCACGAAGACGCCGACGCGCTCGGCATCGAGCGGCCGACCCACGAGCCCCGGGCGACGCAGTACGTGCCGCAGATGCTCGAGATGATCGCCACGCTCGAGAAAAAAGGCCTCGGTTATCGCTCCAGTGACGGAGACGTCAACTTCGCGGTACGCAAATTCCCCGGCTACGGCAAGCTCTCGGGCAAGTCGATCGACCAGCTGCGTGCCGGCGAGCGCGTCGCCGTGCTCGACGGCAAGGAAGATCCGCTTGACTTCGTGATGTGGAAAGCAGCCAAGGCGAGCGAGCCCGACGACGCCAAGTGGCCGAGCCAGTTCGGCCTCGGCCGGCCGGGCTGGCATATCGAATGCTCAGCCATGTGCAAGGCCTTGCTCGGTGAACACTTCGACATCCACGGCGGCGGTCAAGACCTGCAGTTTCCGCACCACGAGAACGAGATCGCACAGAGCGAGGGCGCGAGCGGCGGCCCGTTTGCCAACGTCTGGATGCACAACGGCTTGCTCAACATCGACAACGAGAAGATGTCGAAGTCGCTCGGCAACTTCTTCACCATTCGGGAGGTTCTCGGCCGCTACGATGGCGAGACGATTCGCTTCTTCATGCTGCGCACGCACTATCGCAGCCCGTTCAACTTCAGTGACTCCAATCTCGACGACGCGAGGAGCGCCTTGCGCCGTCTCTATACCGCGCTCGACAAGGCAGGCGTCTCGGACACGGCGGAACCGATCGACTGGAGCGAGCCGCGCGCCACAGCGTTTCGCGCCGCGATGAACGACGATTTCAATACGCCGATCGCCGTCTCGGTGTTGTTCGAGATTGCCGCCGATGTGAATCGCGGCGGCAAGGCGGCCGATGCGGCCTTGCTCAAGGGCCTCGGGGCGACGCTCGGAGTCCTCCAGCAGGTCCCTCGCAGCTATCTTCAGGCGGGTGCGAGTCTCGATGAATCGCACATCGAACGCCTGATCGACGAACGCAGCGCGGCCAAGGGAGCAGGCGACTATGCGCGTGCCGACGCGATCCGCAAGGACCTGGCCGGGCAAGGCATCGTCCTCAAGGATTCGGCGCAAGGCACGAGCTGGGTGAGGGCCTGAGCTTGCCTGGCACCTCGAAAGCGCAGATCGCGGCCCAGCCGACGGCCGACTTCTGGGACGATGCTTGCAAGCATCTGGCCAAGCGCGATCGGGTGATGAAGAAGCTGATTCCGCGCGTTGGTGACGGTCGGCTCGAAAGCCGCGGCGACGCCTTCACGACGCTGGCGCGCTCCGTTGTCGGCCAGCAGATTTCCGTCAATGCGGCTCAGGCGGTGTGGGACCGTCTGGTTGCCCTCAGCGCCGGCCCCTCGCATCGCCTGTTGCCTTCAGCGGTGCTCGCCCTCGATGCGCCGCAGATCCGTGCCGCCGGGCTGTCGGCACGCAAGGTCGAATACCTCTGCGACCTGGCCCAGCATTTCGACACGGGCGCCGTTCACGTCGACGAATGGCAGGCGATGGACGACGAGGCCATCATCGAGGAGCTCGTCGCGATCCGGGGCATCGGCCGCTGGACGGCGGAGATGTTCCTCATCTTCCACCTGCTGCGTCCGAACGTGATGCCGCTCGACGACATCGGCCTGATCAAGGGCATCAGCGTCAACTACTTCAGCGGCGAACCGGTCTCGCGTGCCGAAGCTCGCGAAGTGGGCGACGCCTGGGCGCCGTACCGCTCGGTCGCAACTTGGTACATTTGGCGCAGCCTCGATCCGTTGCCGGTGAGCTATTGAATGAACAACCCCCACGCTCTCTGCGTTCGCTGCCCCCCGAGGGGGCGCACAGCACGCTTCGGGCGGCCCGGCACGTGCTGAGATGACAAAGAGACATTTCCTCGATTTCGAGCAGCCGGTTGCCGAACTGGAATCGAAGATCGACGAGCTTCGTTACGTGCAGAACGAATCTGCCGTCGACATCTCCGAGGAAATCGATCGCCTCGCCAAGAAGAGCCTGCTCCTCACGAAGGACATCTACTCGGGCCTGTCTCCCTGGCAGGTGACGCAGATCGCGCGCCATCCGCAGCGGCCTTACACGCTCGACTACGTCGCCGAGGTCTTTACCGATTTCCAGGAGCTGCACGGCGACCGCGCCTTCGCCGACGACCAGTCGATCATCGGCGGCATGGCCCGCTTCAACGGCCAGTCGTGCGTCGTCATCGGTCAGCAGAAAGGTCGCGACACGAAGGAGCGCGCGGCCCGCAACTTCGGCATGTCGCGGCCCGAGGGCTACCGCAAGGCATTGCGCTTGATGAAGCTGGCCGAGAAATTCGGCATGCCGGTCTTCACATTCGTCGACACGCCAGGGGCGTATCCGGGCATCGGCGCCGAGGAGCGCGGCCAATCGGAAGCGATCGGCCGCAACATCTTCGAGATGGCTCAGCTGGAAGTGCCGATCGTCGTCACGATCATCGGCGAGGGCGGCTCCGGTGGCGCCCTGGCGATCAGCGTCGGTGACCAGCTGTTGATGTTGCAGTACTCGATCTACTCGGTCATCTCGCCCGAAGGCTGCGCGTCGATTCTCTGGAAGACATCGGAGCGCGCTGCCGATGCCGCCGAGCAGCTCGGCATCACCGCGCATCGCCTGAAGGCGCTCGGCCTGGTCGACAAGATCGTCAACGAGCCGGTCGGCGGCGCCCATCGCGAACCGAAGCAGATGGCGGCGTTTCTGAAACGCGCGCTCAACGACGCCTTCCGCCAGGTCAGCGACCTGCCGGTGCGCGAGCTGATGCAGCGTCGCTACGACCGCCTGCAGTCGTACGGTCGCTTCACCGACACCACCGAGCGCTGACAGCGGCGCGGCGGCACCTGCCGTCGTGGCCGTCGCGTACAGCGGCGGCCGCGATTCGACGGCGTTGCTTCATGCGACATTGATCGCAGCCGGGCCTCTCGGCCTGCGTGTGCTTGCGCTGCACGTCCATCACGGTCTCAGCGCGCACGCCGACGATTGGCAGCGGCACGGCGAAGAGGTTTGCCGCCGCTGGACACGGCGCGGTCTGCCGGTGCAGTTCGTTGCGCATTCAATCCGGTCGCGACCGGAGCCCGGCGAAAGCGTCGAGGCGTGGGCGCGCCAGGCGCGCTACCGTGCTCTTCGGCGCATGGCCCTCGACGGTGGCGCCGACCTGGTGCTTCTCGCCCACCACCGGCGTGACCAGGCCGAGACATTTCTTCTGCAGGCGTTGCGCGGCGGTGGCGTCGCTGCGCTCGCGGCCATGCCGAAGCTCGCGCGGCGCGAAAACGTGACCTGGGCGCGGCCGTGGCTGGATCGACCGCGCGAGGCGATCGAGGCGTATGTGCGACGGCATCGATTGCGCCCTGTCGACGACGACTCGAACGACGACGTTCGTTTCGCACGCAACCGCCTACGCTTGAACGTCTGGCCTGACCTGCTGGCCTCCTTCCCTGACGCGGAGGCCTCGCTCGCGAGCGCCGCACAATGGGCACAGGGCGCGTCGGCGGGACTCGACGAGCTGGCGGTGCTCGACTTGTCGGTCATTGTTTCGGCGGATGCGTTCGACATCGCGACCTGGCGCTCCCTCTCACCGGCGCGCCAGGCGAACGCGCTGCGCGCGTGGTTGCGGCAGCGGCTCGGGAAGGCCGCGCCGGCCACTCTCGTCCTGCGCCTGCTCGGCGAGTTGGACGAGCACAGGTCGCTGCGCTGGCCCGCGCGGGAAGGCGAACTGCGCAGTTATCGTGGCAGGTTGCGCTACGCGCCGGCGTTGCCGACGCAACCGTCTGCGCTACCCACTCGGGTCGACCTGAGTTGCCCTGGCATCCATGAGCTTTCGTCATGGCACGGTGCATTCCGGGTCGTGCCGGTCACGTCGGGCGGTCTCGCGCTGACGACCGCGCGGCGACTCGAGCTGCGTGCCCGCTGCTCCGGCGATCGATTTCAGGCGGGCGCCAACCGGCCGCCTCGAAGCCTGAAGCTGCAATACCAGATGGCCAGCGTTCCCGCGTGGCAGCGTGACGGGCCGATCGTCTACCATGAAGGCAGGCTTGTCTTCGTGCCGGGGCTCGGCCTAGACGCGCGATCCATCGCGACGGCCAGCGAGCCGCAGGTCAGTTTGGCATGGCGCTTCGATTGAAGAGATGGCGCCTGCGAAGAACGCTTGAACCGCGCCGATAGAATCGTCACTTCGCCGTCGACTTTTTCAGCGCGCCATCGCCCCGCCGAGTGCCGATCGCCGCGCGCGTCTTTCATGGCATTGATCGTTCACAAGTACGGCGGCACCTCGATGGGTTCGCCGGAGCGGATTCGGAGCGTCGCCCGCCGCGTCGCCAAGTGGGTAGGTGCGGGCCATCGACTGGTCGTCGTGCCGTCGGCGATGAGTGGCGAGACGAACCGGCTGCTGGCGCTAGCCAAACAACTTTTGCCCGAGCCCGGCACACCGGAGTTGCTGCGCGAGCTCGACATGATCGCGTCCACCGGCGAGCAGGTCTCGGTCGGCCTGCTGGCCCTCGCCTTGCACGCGGAGGGCGTGCCGGCGGTGAGCTACGCCGGCTGGCAGGTGCCGATCGCGACCGACATGGCCTACACCAAGGCGCGCATCCAGAGCATCGACGACAAGCGCATCCGCGCCGACCTCGACGCCGGCAAGGTGGTGGTTATCGCCGGCTTTCAGGGGGTCGATCCCGAAGGTCACATCACGACGCTGGGGCGCGGCGGCTCCGACACGTCGGCCGTTGCCATCGCCGCGGCGTTGAAGGCGCACGAGTGCCTGATCTATACCGACGTCGACGGTGTCTACACCACCGACCCGCGCATCGTCGCCGACGCCCGCCGGCTGAAGAGCATCAGCTTCGAGGAGATGCTCGAGATGGCCAGCCTCGGCTCGAAGGTGCTGCAGATTCGCTCCGTCGAATTCGCGGGCAAGTACCGCGTGCCGCTGCGCGTGCTGTCGAGCTTCACGCCCTGGGACATTCCGATCGACGAAGAGGCGCGCTCCGGCACGCTCATCACATTCGAGGAGGACGAGAACATGGAACAAGCCGTCGTATCGGGCATCGCATTCAGCCGCGACGAGGCGAAGATCAGCCTCATGGGCGTGACCGACAAGCCGGGCATCGCTCATCTGATTCTCGGCCCCGTAGCCGCCGCCAACATCGACGTCGACGTGATCATCCAGAACGTCTCGCACGATGGCCGCACCGACTTCTCGTTCACGGTGCCACGCAACGACTACGCGCGCACGCTCGACCTGATGAAGAGCGCGGTGATCCCGAAGACCGGGGCGGCGGGCCTGCTGGGCGACGACCGCATCTGCAAGGTCTCCATCGTCGGCATCGGCATGCGCTCTCACGTCGGCGTCGCGAGCCGCATGTTCAGCGTGCTGAGCGACGAGGGCATCAACATCCAGATGATCACGACGAGCGAGATCAAGACCAGCGTCGTCATCGACGAGAAATACATGGAGCTCGCGGTGCGCGCCCTGCACAAGGCCTTCGATCTGGATCAGGCTCCGGTGACGGCAGGTTCTGCAGGCTAAAGCGACTCGCCGCGCGGTTCGAGCCGCTAGAATCCGGCCCCACGGAGCTGTGACCGAGTGGCCGAAGGTGCTCCCCTGCTAAGGGAGTATGTGGGCAAAACCTGCATCGAGGGTTCGAATCCCTCCGGCTCCGCCAGACAAGCCTCTGAACCAAGCCCCGCGAGGGGCTTTTTTCATAGGTAAAATGGCTGAAACGTCATCCACTGACGTCCACCAATATCCCACAAGATCCCTTTTTCTTTGGTGGGTAGTTGGGCGGAACAGGGTTCGACGGAGGATCGTAAATGCCTCGCAAAGCCAAGGAGCTCTCAGCACTTGAAGTGCGTCGGCTGGTTCAGCCGGGCCGTTGGAGCGTGGGCGGTGTTGATGGTCTCGCCCTTCAGGTGACGACGACCGGAGCGCGAAGCTGGGTGCTTCGAGTCGCTGCTGGAGAAATGCGACACGAGATGGGCCTGGGTAGCTTCCCGACAGTCACGTTGACCGAGGCCAGAGACAAGGCGCGCAAGCAACGAGCGCTGATGAAGGATGGAGTCGACCCAGTCGCAATGCGTCGGGCTGCCCACAGCGCCGCGCTTGCTGATCGCCAAGCGCAAAAGACCTTTTCAGACGTGGCTGCGCAGTACATCTCCCAACACGAGAAGTCGTGGAAGAACGCGAAGCACGGGGCTCAGTGGACGTCGACGCTGCGCACCTACGCGGAGCCCTCCATTGGCAAGCTTCTGGTGCGGGACATCCGCCCGGCCCACGTGATCGGCGTCCTTGAGCCGATCTGGACCTCCAAGACGGAGACTGCTACTCGTGTCAGATCCCGTATCGAGCTCGTTCTGGACTACGCGACGGCGCGGGGCTATCGAGAGGGTCTCAATCCCGCGCGCTGGAAGGGGAACCTCGATGCGGCCCTACCGCATGCTTCGAAGGTGGCACCCGTGCGCCACCACGCAGCGGTCAAGGTGAAGGAGGTTGTCACCTTCATGAAGCTCCTACGCCGGCAGGAGGGCATAGGGGCTCGAGCGCTCGCGTTTGTTGTGCTGACCGCCGCACGATCCGGCGAGGTCCGTGGCGCGACTTGGTCGGAAGTCGACTTGGACGCAGCACTGTGGACGATTCCTGCCAACCGCATGAAATCAGGTCGCGAGCACCGAGTCCCACTTTCCAAGCCGGCTCTCAGGTTGCTTCGCTCGATCGCGGGAGACCATCTACCGGACGACCCTCTCTTCCCAGGGATGCGCGGGGCCCTTTCCGACATGAGTCTCACGGCGGTGCTGCGAAGGATGAAGGTAGCGGCTACGGCCCATGGCTTTCGCAGCACGTTTCGCGATTGGGTTTCCGAGTACACGGACCATTCGGGCGAAGTTGCGGAGATGGCGCTGTCTCACACCATCGGCGACAAGGTCGAGGCGGCCTATCGGCGGGGCGATCTGTTGGAGAAGCGAATTTCGCTGATGAGCGATTGGGCTTTGTTTCTCGCCGATCCTGCGTCAGCTGCAGCCAAGGGCACCTAGCCTCGCTTGCCTTTTTATATCCAAACGGATATAGTATGAAGTCTGTTCGGTTTCTGGGCGATTCGCTGAAGCGGTTGCGCGAGTTTCCCGAGGATGCGCGCCACGATGCTGGGTACCAGTTGGACAGACTGCAGCGAGGGCTGCAGCCCGACGACTTCAAGCCGATGCCGACGATCGGTCGAGGCGTCGAGGAGATTCGCGTATGGGACGACTCGGGCACGTTTCGGGTGATCTACACCGCACGGCTCAAAGAATCAGTCGTGGTATTGCATGCGTTTCAGAAGAAGACCCAGGAAACGAGCAAACCGGACCTCGAGCTGGCCAAGCGCCGATGGGCACAGTTGATCAAGGAACAGTGATGGTCACAGCGAAGGCAAAGCTGGCAAAGCAGTCGGGCGAGGTCTACACCAGTGTCTGGGATGCGCTCTCGGACACGCCGGAGCAGGCCGCCAACCTGCGTGCCCGTGCTGAGTTGATGCAGCAGATCGCCGAGGTCGTCAAAGGCAGCGGCTGGACTCAGGTCGATGCCGCAGCGCATTGCGGCATCACGCAGCCCCGAATCAACGATCTGCTGCGGGGGAGGGTGTCGCGCTTCTCCCTCGATGCATTGGTGAACATTGCGACGGCCCTTGGTCGGACGGTGCACTTCGAACTGCAAGTGGCTTGAGCCTGTAAGACATCAGCCGTGCCCCATGCGCCGACGACAGGCGACGGCAACGCCGCGATGTAGTTGAAACAGTCTGTGACAACGAAAAGACTGCGGCGGACGGCGCGGAATCTAGTGAGATGTTGATGGACTTGGCGCACCCGATTCCGATCTCCTAAAGGGGACTTCCCCTGCGAAGCGGGCAGCGGCACGATCTGTCGATGCGCGTGCCATGGGACAAATCGAAAGCAGAGCAGCTCGATCTGGTCGACCTGACGGATGAAACTCCGTTCGAGGCCGTGATCCAGCCTCGCTCAGGGAAGGTCGAGGACGCTCAGGCTCTCGAGCTTTCGAGTGAGCTCTCGCTCGACGTGTTGACCGGCGAAGGGCGTCCCCTGCAGGTGTCCATTCGCTGTGTTGACGAAGACCCGAACAACCCACGGACCGAGTTCCGCAACGAAGAGATCGCCGAACTCGCGCACGACATCGCTCTGCGCGGCATCCTCCAGCCCATCGTGGTGCTTCCACTGGGCGACGGTCGCTACCGTGTCCTCTTCGGCGCCAGGCGCCTGCGTGCCGCCAAGCAAGCAGGCCTGGAAACGGTACCCGTCGTCATCGGCTCGAAAGCTCATGACGTTTACGCGCAGATCGCCGAGAACCAGAAACGTCATGGCCTGACGTCTCTCGATCTCGCAAGGTTCATGCGCGCGCGCGTCGATGCCGGCGAATCCAACGCCGAGATCGCAAAGCGCATGGGTATCGATCAGACGACCGTGGCACATCACCTCGCGCTGTTGACGCTTGGATGGCGTCAAGCAGCATGACCGGTAACGACAATCATCTTG
>JALYSL010000197.1 GCA_030854825.1 Pseudomonadota bacterium | reverse complement strand
TGTTCGCCACGCATCAGGTCGGCGGCCGTCTCACGCTCGCGGATGAGCCAGGCCCGGTCGCCGTCGATCATGACTTCGGCGGCGCGGCCCCGGGTGTTGTAGTTGCTCGCCATGCTCATGGCATAGGCGCCGGCCGACAGGATGGCAATGTGATCGCCGGGCGCCACGGCGAGCGGTCGGTCGCGGCCCAGCCAGTCGCCCGACTCGCAGATCGGCCCGACGACGTCGCACGTCAACGGCGTGCCTGATCCTCGCTCGCATTCGACGATGCGCATCCAGGCGTCGTACATCGCCGGACGCATCAGGTCGTTCATGGCAGCGTCGACGATGCAGAAGTTCTTTGTCTCACCCGGCTTCATGTAGAGCACTTCGGCGACCAGGACGCCGGCGTTGCCGACCAGCGAACGGCCCGGCTCGAGCAGCAGCTTGCGATGGCCGTGACCGCGTGCATCGATGCATTCGAGAATGCGCTCCACCAACTGTTCCGCTGCCGGCGGGGTCTCTTGCGCATAGGTGATGCCGAGGCCACCGCCAACGTCGATGTGACCGAGCCGATGGCCTTCCGCTTCGACCGCCTCGACGAGATCGAGCAGCCGCTCGAGCGCTTCGAGATAGGGGCCGATCTCGGCGATCTGCGAGCCGATGTGACAGTCGATGCCGACGACCTCGATGGCGGGCAGTCGGGCGGCGCGTCGAAAGACATCGAGTGCCTCGGCGTGGGCGATGCCGAATTTGTTGCCGCGCAGGCCGGTGGAGATATAGGGATGCGTCTTCGCGTCGACGTCCGGATTGACACGAAGGCTGACGCGGGCGTCCTGGCCGCTCGCCTCGGCAATCGCGGACAGGACTTCGAGCTCGCCGAGGCTTTCTACGTTGAAGCACAGGACGCCTGCGGCGAGGGCCTGCGCCATCTCCGCACGCGTCTTGCCAACGCCGGAAAAGACGATCCGGTTTGCCTCGGCGCCGACCGCAAGCGCTCGGTCGAGCTCACCGCCCGAGACGATGTCGAAGCCGCAGCCGCGGCGTTCGAACCACTGCAGCACCGCAAGGCTGGAATTCGCCTTCATTGCGTAGCAAAGCAGATGGTCGCGACCGACAAGAGCCCGCTGATAGCTGGCCAGCGCGCGTTCCATCGAGGCGCACGAGTAAACATACAGTGGCGTGCCGAAGCGCCGTGCCAGCTCACCGAGCGCGACGCCTTCGAGATGGAGCGTGTTGCCGCGGTAGGCGACTTCGGGAGCGCCGGGCAACGCCATCAACGGGGTGCCGCCGTCGATGCGGCGGCGGCAGCCGACGCCGTTGCCGCTGCGGGCGGCACGACGAGCGCACCCTTCAGGCCGCAGGCGGAG
The DNA here is from genome assembly GCA_030854825.1 of Pseudomonadota bacterium. The sequence goes on along the minus strand of JALYSL010000197.1, from coordinate 2,550 downwards.
AGCGACACCAGGCCCACGTGGATGACGAGCGCGAGCGCGGCCCGTCTGGCCCATGCCACTACACTCGAACGGCGCTGTCGCATTCGTCGATTTTATCGAGCATGGCTCTGACTCCAGAACAACTTTCCACCGCCGAATACGACGCGCTTGCACGGGCGACGTTTTCCGCCATCGAGGCGACCGTCGATCGTCTGCTTCAGGACGACATCGTCGACATCGACGCCAACCGAACCGGCGGCTTGCTGGAGCTCGCATTTCCGGATCGAAAGGGCGTCATCGTCATCAACACGCAGCCGCCGTTGCACGAGCTATGGCTCGCGGCGCCGTCGGGAGGCTTTCATTTCAAGCCGGTCGACGGACGCTGGATCGACGGTCGCGAAGGCGGCGATTTCTTCGCCGTGCTCTCGGCCTGCGCCAGCGAATTGGCCGGCTTCGCCTTGCGCTTCGATGCCTGAAGGCGAAATGCCTACGGCTTGTGGCGGAACAGGTCGAGGATGGAGTTGCGTTCCTCTTCGGTGGGCGCGGTGGGCGCCTTCTCTTCCAGGCCGACGCTGCTTACGCCGGCACCTCGCGCGTACTCCTCGAAGTACCACTCTCCGTTCAGATTGACGACGCCCTCGGGCGGCGTTGGCTCCTGCACCGGGACGCCTTTCAACTCGGTCGTCATGTAGTCGATCCAGATCGGCAGCGCCAGGCCACCGCCGGTCTCGCGATCGCCCAGCTTCCTGGGTGTGTCGTAGCCCATCCAGACGACGGCGACGACGTTCTTCTGCCATCCGGCGAACCAGGCGTCGAGGGAATCGTTCGTGGTTCCGGTCTTGCCGTAGATATCGGGCCGCTTCAAGGCGGCTCCGGCCTTCGATGCCGTGCCGCCATGGGTGACGGATTGCAGCAGGCTCGTCATCACGAACACGTTTCGAGCATCCACCGTGCGCATCGATTCGTCGAGCGTCGGGATGCGCTCTTCGCTGATGACCCGGCCCTTCGAGTCGGTGACGCGACTGATGAGCGCGGGATTGACGCGATAGCCGCCGTTGGCGAAGACGCTGTAGGCCGACGCCATCTGCAGCGGCGTCACCGAGCCGGCGCCGAGTGCCATCGTCAGGTAGGCCGGATGCTTTTCCGGATCGAAACCGAAGCGGGTGATCCACTGCTGCGCGTAAGCCGGGCCGATCGCCTTGAGGATGCGGATCGAGACCAGGTTCTTCGATTTCATGAGCCCTTGACGCATCGTCATCGGGCCATCGAACGTGCCGTCATAGTTCTTCGGCTCCCACGGCTGGCTGCCGGTGGAACCCGCGTCGAAGAAGAGGGGAGCGTCATTGATCACGGTGGCCGGCGTGAAGCCTTTTTCCAGCGCAGCCGAGTAGATGAAAGGCTTGAAGCTCGAGCCGGGTTGCCGCCAGGCCTGCGTGACGTGGTTGAACTTGCTCTTGGAGTAGTCGAAGCCGCCCACCATCGCGCGAATCGCACCGGTTCGCGGATCCATCGCCACGAACGCCCCTTCGACTTCCGGTAGCTGCGTGATGGACCAGTCGCCCTTGGTGCCGCGAAGCAGTCGCACGACAGCACCGGGTCGAATCTGCGTCTTCGGATTGGCCTTGGCCGAAAGAGCCGAAGCGGCCGGCTTCAACCCCTCGCCGGTGAGCGTGACGGTCTCGCCGCTTTGCAGAACCGCCGTGACCTTCTTCGCCGATGCTTCCGTGACGACGGCCGCCTTCAACTCGTCGTTGTCCGGGTAGTCCTGCAGCGCCTCGGCAATGCGCGTGTCGAGCTCCCTGGTATCGGCTGGGAGATCGACGTAGTCCTCGGGGCCGCGATAGACCTGCCGCCGCTCGTAGTCCATGATGCCCCGGCGCAGGGCGTGATACGCCACGGCCTGCTCGGCGGAGTTCAGCGTCAGATACACATTCAGGCCGCGCGTGTAGGCATAGGGCCCGAACTGGTTGAAGATGATCTGGCGCGCCGTTTCGGCGGCGTATTCGGCATGCACCGCCACTTCCGAGGGCGTGCGGTACTTGAGAACCTGCTTCAGGGCCGCGTCACGTTGCTCGGGCGTGATGAAGCCGTTCTCGAGCATTCGATCGATGACGTGGTGCTGCTGCAGGGTGGCGCGATCAGGATTGACGATGGGGTTGTTCGCCGACGGCGCTTTCGGCAGGCCGGCGAGCATGGCGGCCTCGGCGACGGTGATGTCCTTGAGGGGCTTGCCAAAATAGATCTCGCTCGCCGAGGCGAACCCGTAGGCGCGCTGGCCGAGCGCGATGTGGTTCATGTAGATCTCGAGGATCTGATCCTTCGACAGCAGGCTCTCGATCTTGAAAGCCAGCAACATCTCGTAGATCTTGCGAGTAAATGTTTTCTCGGTCGAAAGGTAGAAATTGCGGGCCACCTGCATGGTGATGGTGGAGGCGCCCTGGGCGCTGTGGCCCTCGCCGAAGTTCGCGAGCCCCGCGCGAAGGGCGCCCAAGTAGTCGACGCCGCTGTGCTTGTAGAAGCGGGCGTCCTCGACGGCGAGCACCGCGTCCTGCATGACCTTGGGTATATCGC
>JALYSL010000097.1 GCA_030854825.1 Pseudomonadota bacterium | reverse complement strand
GGGCTAGCCAATCGAGATCGAGATCGAGCAGTGAGCGCAGCGACGCGACATAGGCGCGCATGTCGCCATCGGGGGGATTGATGACGACGGTCGATTGCTGCATGACGTGATCGCCCGTGAACAACGTTTTTTCTTCCTCCAGCAGATAGCAGAGGTGGTTCGATGCGTGCCCCGGCGTGTGAACGGCCGCGAGCGTCGTTGTCGGCGTGAGGGCGATGCGCTCGCCGCCGCGCAGCGTGATGTCGGCAGCGAACGTCGGGTCCTGCCACTCGGGATGCTCGGGCGCGAGGCCGTGCACGGTCGCGCCGGTGCGCTGCTTCAGGGCCACGCCGGCAGGCGAGTGATCGTTGTGCGTGTGGGTGGCGAAGATCCAGCGGATCGGGCCGGGCGCCGCGGCGACGATCGCCTCGACGTGGGCGTCGATCGCCGGCCCCGGGTCGATGACGGCCCATTCGTTGGCCGGACCGCCGCCCACCAGATAGGTGTTCGTGCCCGGCCCGGTCATGATGCTGCCGTTGCCGGCGGTGACGCGGATGACGCGCTCGGAAAGACGCACCGGGCGATCGGCGACGATGTCGTAGGAGCCGTGGCCATGACCGGCCGGGTCGATGCGGCCAAGCTCGGCCCAGGCCGGCTCGTCGGGCAACACGGGTCGCAGTCCGTTGCTGCCGGTGGCCGCGCGCGGCATGGTCAAGGGCACGTCCCGCGGCGTCGCGGCCCACTGCATCAACGACGCCACGTCGCTGAAGCGGGCAACAATTTCCAGCGACTTCTGCGTCGGCGTCAGGAGCTTGAGCGAGGTCGTTCGAGCGAGCGCTTCGGCTGGCGCGATCCAGAGTTGCTCGACCATCTCCGTGCCGTCGAAGAGCGCCGTCTGCGTTGCCGGCGCGGCGGCAATGAAAAACCGCGTGTCGTAGCGCTTGGCCCGGCCGAGCGGTGTCAGCCAATGGCTGAGATAGACCAGCCGGTCGGCGGCGAGCCGGATATTTTCCACGGCGCAGAACGCGGCGATGGTTTGCTCTCGCCGATGCAGGCTGCCTCGCCACGCCGCGAGCCGCGCCGCGTTGGCGGCGCGTTCGAGATCGACGACACGGCCGTCGTCCGAGTAGCCGAAGAGGAGGCCCGATTCCTCGAAGCATTCGCGAATCGCTGCCACCCAGAAGTCGAGGCCGCCGTGAGGGAGACCGAGCCGGCGACTCGCCTCGGCGTCGTCGAGGCCGAGGCAAGCGGCATGCGCGGCGCGGTCGCCGGGATCGAGGATGCCGCCCGGGAAGACCCAGGCGCCGCTCGTGTGGTCCAGGCTTTCGGCCCGACGGGAGAGCAGCACTTCGATGCCACTCACGCCGTCGCGCACGACGACGATCGTCGCCGAGAGGCGTGGCGGGCGGTCAGGCAAGCCGGGCACCGGGGGTGGAAAGGCTGAAAGGTCGGCGGCAGAAGACATCAGAGAGGTGTTGCGGACAAGACAGATTTGAGTGTGGCACGAGCCCTGGTCAGCATTCGCCGCGTCGGAGCCGTCCGACAGGGCGTCCCTCGCGCTCCCGACAGCGGTGCCGCCCGGCCGCCTATCGCGCAGGCATCGCGCCGCCCCGAAGATGTCGACACCGCCGAGGCTCCACTTTCACCGAGCAGCCGAGTCGTTCAACCAGGAGTTCACATGCTTCACTATGCCGTCGTATTTTTCGTGATCGCTCTGATCGCGGCGCTGTTCGGCTTCGGCGGCATTGCCGCTGGCGCCGCAGGCATCGCCAAGATCCTGTTCGTGGTCTTCATCATTCTCGCCATCGCGTCCTTCCTCTTCGGGCGCAGCCGTCGTCTCTAAGCCGGATCCATGAGGCGAGGCCTCGCGCAATGCCCCAGGGCACTGCGCGGGGCCTTTCTCATTGGCTTGGCAGCGGCGAAGATGAAGTCGAAGGCGAGAGCCCGAGACGATCGAGCGTGGCAACGGCCGCGGCAGGCGCGCGTTCCTTGGCGCCGCTGATGAAAAACAGGAAAACGTCGCGCGGTTGCGCAACCGGACTCGCTGCGCCATCGATGCGCGGCAGCCCGGCTGGCTCCCCGCCGCTCGCCCATGTCTTTGCAGACTCGGCCCAAAAGCTGATGCGCTCCGGCGCGTAGCCGGAGGGTTGCTGGGCTTCGGTCTTCATGAGACGGGTGTAGACGAAGTCGGCGGTCGACTCCGCAAACGAGGGATAGGCGTCGGAGTCGGCGAAGACGACCGCGACGCGGTGTTGTCGGGCCATGGCGATGAACTCGGGCGTCTTGAAGCTGGGATGCCGAACTTCGACGGCATGACGCAGCTTCAACGAGCCGAGCGCGCTCGGCAACAGATTCAAGAAAGCGCCGAAATCCTTCGGATCGAAGCCCTTGGTCGTTGCGAATTGCCAGACGATGGGGCCGAGTTTTTCGCCGAGCTCGCCCATGCCGCTGCCGAAGAAGCGCTCGACCGATTCACCCGCTTCGGCGAGCACCTTGCGGTTGGTCGAGTACTGAGACGCCTTGACGCTGAAGACGAAGCCGTCCGGCGTCGCGTCGCGCCATTTGGCGAAGCTCTCCGGCTTTTGCAGCCGGTAGTAGGTGGCGTTGATTTCGATCGCCGTGAGCTGGCGGCTCGCGTACTCGAGCTCGCGGTGATGTGCCAGGCCCTTCGGGTAGAAGTTGTCGCGCCAGGGCTCGAACGTCCAGCCACCCGTGCCGACGCGAATGATCGGGGCCGTCATCTGGACCGACTCGCGTGAACGAACATCGTCAAACGCGATGGAACGAGCCGGCCTCGCCTGCGACAGCGCCACCAGGGGCCTTTAGCCCGGTTCATTGCCGCATAACCGAGGCCGTGGCCGAACTGATTTCCGACGACCGCCCCGAGGACGCCGCCGGCGCCGCTTCCTTGCGGTCGCTCACGAATCGGCACGATGCTTCTCACGAGCCGATCCTACTGCGATCGTCGGCCGCGAATCCGCGACCAGTTGACGCTTCGGCGCCGGGGCATAGCTCGGCGCTGGCACGTGGCTTGGTGCGAGCGCGTCGGTCTCTGGTACTGAGCGACGGTGACGGGCGCTGAACGATCGGCCGGTGTCGATGCGACGGGCTCGGTCGCGGCGGAAGGCGGATAGGGCGTCGTCGGCGCGGTCGCGGGTACAGGCGTTCGATCGTTCGGCGCCATCGTTCGGCGCCGTCGACGCCGGATCGACCGCGGCCAGCGGCGAACTCGAAGTGCGACGGAACGCGCGTCAAGGACGCAACGATGCCTTGCCACCGTCCAGGTCCCGCCGCCTGAGGGCTGCGCAACTCGTTGTGGGCGGAGCGCGGCGCCGTCTGTGGGCGACACCGACCGACCGCACGTCGTCAAACCGTCACGGGTCGCGACTAAATTACGCGTCGTCGGTGTGCATCTGCAGGTTCGTTCCTACCCCGCTTCGCAGAGTCGACCGATATTCAGTCATTCGTCGCAGATCAACTATTGCGGGCGATCAGCGAGCCGACCGTCGAGGGATTCATCATGACGAACGATGCCGAGTGGTTGGAGGACGTGAGACGCTGGTACTACTCCGGCGTGCGCTCGGCAGCAGCGGCCGCTTCGGCAGCCGGCGAACCCACCGATCTGATGGCGCTCGGCTACGAAGCCGCCCACCCGGCTCTGCAGGCTCATCATTGGCCGGACGCGCCCGCCACCGACTTTGCAGAGATCGCCTGACGCCTCAGCGCATCGCGCCCGAATAGCGCGCCATCGTCAAGCCGTCGAGGTCGACGCCGGGGCTGCGTCCGGAGATGACGTCCGCCATGAGCCTCGCGGTACCGGCGGCCATCGTCCAGCCGAGTGTTCCGTGGCCGGTTGCGAGGAAAAGATTGGCAAGCGGCGTGGCGCCGATCACCGGCGTCCCGTCGGGTGTCATCGGCCTGAGGCC
>JALYSL010000080.1 GCA_030854825.1 Pseudomonadota bacterium | reverse complement strand
GCGTCACACCGCGATCGAGGGCGGCCATGCCGCGCGTGATCGGCGCCGAGATTTCGGCGAGGTGCTTCATCGGCGCGATCAGTTGCATGAGCGCGGTGATGAAGGCGACGAAGCCGCCGACGGTCGTGCGGTCGTGGCCGCTTTGCCAGATCGCGACCGTGATCACGGCGGCCAGCGCGCACGAGGCGAGCACCTGGGTCAGCGGCGTCATCGTCGCCGCGGCGAGGACGGCCTTGGTCGACGTGCGCCTGAGTCGATCGCTCAGGGCGCGAAAGCGCTCGGCCTGCGAACGGCCCGCTGCATGCAGCCGCACGCTGCGCCAGGCATGCACGTTCTCCTCGACGACGTAGGCCAGCTCGTCGGTCGCTCTCTGGCTTTCGACGGTGAAGCGATGCAGCCGCTTGCTGTAGTAGCGCATCACAGCCGCCACCGCCGGCATGAGCACGGCGACAATGACCGTCAGCTCCCAATTCAGGTAGAGCATGTAGCCGATCATCACGACCAGAGTGAGCGAATCGCGAACCAGGCTTTGCAGCGAATAAACGAGCTGCGTCGCGCCGTTCTGCACTTCGAAGGTGAGGGTGTTGATCAGGCTGCTCGCGTTGTTGCGAGTGAACAGCGCCGGCTCGGCGTCGAGCAGGCGCGCGAACATCGCGCCGCGCATTTCGAGGACGCCGCGGTTGGAGGCCCAGGCCATCCCGTATTGCGAGACGTAGCCGGCGATGCCGCGAACGAAGGTCAGGCCGATGACGGCGGCTGGCACCATCCACAAGGGCACGGCGCCGAGCTGGAAGCCGTTGTCGAGCAGCCACTTCATGAGCATGGGGATGAGCAGCTCGGTGAAGGCACCGACCACCGAACCGAAGAACGCGATGACAAAGCCGCGCCGACTGTTCGCGAAAAAGGGCGCGATGCGAGCGATGCGAGCGCGCAGCGGCAAGGAAGCTCCGAGCATGGGCCCGCATTATCGACGTGCCCCCGAAGCGGCCTGCTTACAATCGCCTGCCCTGCAACGAGGCCGCATGCATTCAGCACACCTCTCGGTCATCGTCATCACGAAGAGCGAAGTGGCGAACATCGGCGCCTGCCTGACCTCGAGGGCATACGCCGATGAATGGATCGTCGTCGATTCTCAGAGTTCGGACGACACCGTCGAGCGCCACCCCGCGAGCCGCAGCGATTGCCTCGAGACGATGACGCCGCAGCGGGTCCTCGGCGGGGCGCGTGAGTTGCTCGGCGGGCCCACCGTCGTCGCTTCGACGGTTGCGATCCCGCTCGCGGCGGTTCGAGGGTCGCAGAGGAGTGCGCGCGCGTGAACGACCTCGAGGCGTATTTCCGGCAGAACACCGGCCGGCGCATTCACAAGTGGATGCACTACTTCGAGATCTACGATCGCCACTTCGCACCCTTACGCGGACGGTCGCCGGTCGTCGTCGAGTTCGGCGTCTCGCAGGGCGGCTCGCTGCAGATGTGGCAGGACTACTTCGGTCCGGGCACGCGGATCTACGGTGTCGACATCAACCCCGAATGCCGGCGCTTCGACCAGGACGGTGCGACGATCCTCATCGGCGACCAGGGCGACCGCGTTTTCCTGCGCGAGGTCGCGAAGGCGGTGCCGCCGATCGACATCCTCATTGACGACGGTGGCCACATGATGGAGCAGCAGATCGCGACCTTCGAGGAATTGTTCAGGCATGTCAAGCCGCACGGCGTCTACCTCTGCGAAGACCTGCACACCTCGTACTGGCGCGGCTTCGGCGGCGGCGTGCGCCGGCGCGGCTCGTTCATCGAATACAGCAAGGACTGGATCGACGCCCTGAATGCCTGGCACTCGCGCGAGCCGCGGCGCCTCGACGTTGCCGAGTTCACGCGCTCTGCCCATTCGCTGCACTACTACGATAGCGTTCTGGTCATCGAGAAGCGCCCGATGCAGCCGCCGCACGACGAGGTCACGGGTATCACGCTGTTCCCCGACTACGTGGTGCCACCACGCGGCTGGATCAAGCGCGCCCAACGCCTCTTGAAGTGGGCCCGCGGCAAGTAAGGCCGGCCGTCGTGATGGAGCCGTCGACCGCGGGTACCGAACGCAAGCCCTTCTACTGGAAGCTCGTGCGCAACTTGAAGCGCGCGCTGCGCGCGCCGCTGTCCGGCTATCGCGACTACCAAGCGCCGCTGCGCGGCGGCACGGGAATCGAGATAGGCGGGCCGACCAAACTCTTTCGCCGCGACCTGCCGGTCTATGCCGTGGCGAAGAGCGTCGACGGCGTCAACTTCGCAGCGACGACGATGTGGGAGGGTCGGCTCGCCGAGGGCCAGACCTATCGCTACCTGAAGGGCCGCGTCGGCCGTCAGTACGTCTGCGACGCCACCGACCTGGCCCGCATCCCGCCGGCGACCTACGACTTCGTACTGTCATCGAACAACCTCGAGCACATTGCCAATCCGCTGAAGGCGCTCGCCGAATGGCTGCGCATCCTCAGGCCCGGTGGCCACCTGCTGCTGGTGCTGCCGCGCCGTGAAAGCAATTTCGACCACCGCCGCGAGATCACGGCGTTCGGCCATTTGCTCGACGACTACGCGGCGGGCACGACCGAGCACGACCTGACGCACCTCGAAGAGATCCTCGATCGCCACGACTACGCGATGACGCCCGAAGCCGGCGACCGCGAAACGCTGGAGCGCCGCGGCCGCACCAACTTCGAGAACCGTGGCCTGCACCATCATGTGTTCGATCCGGGGCTGGTCGAGCAGGTGCTCCGGCACTGCGGACTCGAGCCGCTGCTGCAGACGACGACACCGACTGACTACGTCGCGCTGGCGAGGAAGCCGATAGAGCAATCGACGCAGTCGGCGAGCGCTGAGCCTCTTGTGGACATCGCCCGCCGCGCACCGCAACGCCGGGCTGGTTAGCTAAGCTAGCGTCGCGCGCCGGCGATGCCCGGCAGCGCCGCCAGAAACGTGGCCGCGACGCGCTCCGGCTCGAGCGCCGAGACCTCGTCTTCGCAGCGCAGCGCCTGCATCGTGCCGACGGAGCGCAGGAAATAGGCCGGGTCGACCTGGGCGAACAAGGCGAGACCCGGCGTGCCGACCGCCATCGCCACGTGCATCAGGCCGCCGTCGACGCCGAGGAATGCATCGCATTCGGCAATGTCGAGCGCCGCCTTGCGCAGGTCGCCGCTGTCGACCTGGCTCACGGCATGTGCGGCCACGAACGCCGGCCCGATCGCCCGCAGATCGCGGCGCGCCGACTCGCCGTGGCCGAGCAGGATGAACAGCGGCGGCGCCATGTGGCGCGGCCAGCCGGCAACGATCACCGCCAGAGTCTCGTTCCAGTGCGGATAGCGTTTGCGAGCGACCCGGGCGCCGACCGGCACGGCGATGCGAAAGCGCACGTCGTCGAACACCTTGCCGCCGGCCTCGCCGAGATCGAGTCGGGGCTGCACCACTTCCTCGAGCGGCAGGCCGAACAGCTGCCGCATGCGCCGATCGGCGAAGGCGACGCGATCGAAGCACTCGCCGGCGTTGTGGCCTCGCATCGAGGCGAACGACAACCCGGCGTAACGCTTCGCCTTCAGGCGCAGCGACGTCGTCCGGAAAGAATCGAGGAGCACGAAATCGATGTCGCCTGTCAGTGTCTCGAGACTCGAATGCACCTTGCGCAAGCGTCGGTCGCCGGCGAACAGCGGCGCCAGCACCGGCGCAATCAGGAGGTCGACGGCGACCCGGCGCGGCACGAGGATGCGCGGCGCCAGGTCCATGATCGCGTCGCCCACCGTCGTCCAGGTGTAGACCCAGAGCATCCTGCGCACGTCGCCGGGCACCCTCTCGACCCTCCGGCGCGACTGGCCGCTGCCGACCAGCATGAGCTCGCGCACTGCCGCCTTGCGCAGCAACTGCACGCGACGGCCGAGGCGAAGCGCGGCGAATTCCTCGGCCAGCGCGTTGGCGATCGGCGCCTCGAAAGGCATTGCATGAATCGGGTTGCGCCACTGCCGAAACAAGGCCGGCCCGCATCGGAGCAGAACGATGTCGTATTGTTCGGGATTAGCGAACCGCTCGGCCTGCA
>JALYSL010000050.1 GCA_030854825.1 Pseudomonadota bacterium | reverse complement strand
GGTCGCCGGCCTGCATCAGCAGCGGCCCGACCGTGTCGACCACCGGCTTGCCGGGGCTGCCCAGGCAGGTGAAGAGCACGTTGCGATTGAAGCGGTCGCCCATCGGCACGACCTGGCTCATCGTCTGCTGCAACTCGGAGTAGGAGTGGTCGCGGGTGCGGGCGATGAGCTTGTCGCCGCGCACGAGATAAAGGCGTGAATCGCCGCAGTGCGCCCAATACGCCGCGTTGCCTTGCAGCAGGCAAGCGACGATCGTCGTTCGCGGCGTATCGATCAGCGCTTTCTGCGTCGCATAGCGCAGCAACTGGTGGTGGCCGGACACGATCGACTCGTGCAGGAAGCGCAAGGGGTCGGGCAGCGTCGGCTTGCAGTCGCGCTGGAACATCGCCGCGAGCGTCTGCAATGCCAGCTGCGAAGCGACTTCGCCTTCCGGGTGGCCGCCCATGCCGTCGGCAAGCGCGAACAGCCCCGCGTCTCGCGTATAGCAATAGCCCATCCGGGCTTCGTTCTTTTCGCGGCCGCCTTTGCGGCTGACCTGATAGACCGAGAAGCGCATCAGGCCTCCCGCCGGGCCGTCCCAAGGGAAGCCTGCGCCCCCGCGGGGGGCAGCGAACGACAGTGAGCGTGGGGGCGCACGAACCTAGGCCTTGGCGCTCGAGGTGATGTTTTCGAGCTGTAGCTTCAAACGCTCGCTGAAGCTGAGCTTGGTGTACTGCCGCTCGGTCTCGCGCGACAACTCCTTCTGCAGCGCGAACACGCTCTGCGGCCGCGACAGCGGGTCGAGCGACATGCACCACTCGGTGACTTCGATCAGGTTGTCGCTGTAGACGTTGCGCAGGCGCGAGAGGCTGAGCGCCAGGCGGTCCTTCTCGATCCGCTGCGGCGCGTCGTTCGGCGGGTAGCCCTGCATGCAGGCGTAGATGCAGGCGCCGATGGCGTAGATGTCGGTCCACGGGCCGAGCGTGCCGTCCCTTCGGTACATCTCGGGGGCGGCGAAGCCCGGCGTGTACATCGGCCGGATGAAGTTGCCTTCCTTGCTCAGCACTTCGCGAGCCGCGCCGAAGTCGAGCAGCACCGCCTTGTTCTCGTTGGTGATGAAGATGTTGGCCGGCTTGATGTCCAGGTGCAGCATCTTGTGCTGGTGGACGATGCGCAAGCCGCGAAGAATCTCGTCGAACAACGAACGAATCGTCGATTCCCGAAATACCTTGTCACGTTTGAGATCGCGTGCGGTGACGATGAAATCCTGCAGGGTATCGCCCTGCAGGTAGTTCATGACCATGTAGACGGTTTCGTTCTCACGGAAGAAATTGAGAACCGAAACCACGCTGGTATGCGAGATCTGGGCGAGCGAGCGGCCTTCTTCGAAGAAGCTCTTCAGGCCCAGGCGATAGAGCGGCTGCTTCTCGGGCTTGACGCGCGGCGTCAACTCTCCCGGCGAGCGCTCAGCGAGCGAAGAAGGGAGATACTCCTTCAGCGCAACGAGCTTACGGTCGGCGTCTTCGCAGAGGTAGACGACGCCGAATCCACCGGCCGCCAGTTTCTTGATGACCTGGTAGCCGCCCACCACCGTGCCCGAGGGCAAAGGTGCTGGTTTGGGCTTTGACATAGTCGGTAAATAGGGGGCAAAAGCGCGTGGCAGTTTACAGCATGACCGGTTATGCAAATGCCTCGGCGAGCCCCGTTTCGCCGAGTGCGGCAGCATTGCACGAACCGCACGCGGCCGCCGCTGCAACGGTATCGATCGGTGTCGAGATGCGTTCGGTCAACAACCGTTTCCTCGACCTGTCACTGCGCCTGCCCGACGAATATCGAAGCCTCGAGCCAGCCCTTCGCGAGCTCGTGACCGGCCGCTTCAAGCGCGGCAAGATCGAGCTCAGGCTGACCGGCAGCGACACCGCCGACGCGGACCAGGCCGAGCCGCAACCCGAGCAACTGGCACACGTGGCGCGCATCGAGCACGAGGTACGCGAGCACCTGCCGGACGCGCGTACCCTCTCGGTTCACGAGGTCCTGCAATGGTGTCGCAGCAGCACGCGCCAAGACGACGCGAGCGGCGCGGTGCTCGACGCCGTCAGGCGCTGCATCGACGGCCTCACCGAAGCGCGGGCACGCGAGGGTGCGCGACTCGCGGCTGTTCTTTCGGAGCGCATCGTCCACCTGCGTGGGCTGGCCGCCGCAGCCGAGCCGCTGGTGCCGGCCGCCGTGGCGCGCCAGCAGCAGCGCTTCATCGAGCGCTGGAACGAGGCGCTCGGCAAGGTCGATGCCGCCAGCACCGTGCCGCGCGAGGCGATCGCCGATCGCGCCCTCAATGAAGCGGCGGCCTATGCGATCCGCATCGACGTCGCAGAAGAACTGGCGCGCCTGCGCTCGCACCTCGACGAGATCGGCCGCCTCATCGACAAGGGCGGCGAGATCGGCAAGCGGATCGAGTTCCTGATCCAGGAGCTGCTGCGCGAGGCCAACACCCTCGGCTCGAAGTCGACCTCAATCGAGATGACGGCAGTCTCGGTCGACATGAAGGTCGCCATCGAGCAACTGCGCGAGCAGATCCAGAACGTCGAATAGGCCCCGCGCCCTCCCTGGGGCGAGGCGGCGGTGGCGCCACGTAAACTGGCGAAAGACTTCGACCCGTCCATGGAATATCCCGGCAATCTCTTCGCCGTCGCCGCCCCGAGCGGCACGGGCAAATCGAGCCTCGTCAAGGCTCTTCTCGAGCTCGATTCGCACCTCGTGCTCTCGATCTCGCACACGACGCGAAAACCGCGCGGCCAGGAGCAGCACGGCCGCGAATATCACTTCATCGACGAGCCGGCCTTTCGCAAGATGATCGAGACCGACCACTTCGTGGAGTGGGCCGAAGTGCACGGCAACCTGTACGGCACGTCGCGCGGCGCGATCGAGGACCGGATCGTCGGCGGCCACGATGTACTCCTCGAGATCGACACCCAGGGTGCGCTGCAGATCAAGAAGCTCTTTCCCAATGCCATCCTCATCTTCCTGCTGCCGCCAACCTGGGACGAGCTGCTGGCGAGGCTGCAGCGGCGCGGTGAAGACGAGCCGGCCGTGATCGCGCGGCGCATGGCCGATGCGCGGGTCGAGGTGGCGCAGGCCCGCAGCTTCGACTTCGTTATAATCAACGCTCTTTTCGAGACGGCGCTGTTCGATCTCAAGGCGATCGTCCACTCGCAGCGCCTCAAGTACGCATCGCAGCAGCGGGCCCGGCCCGCGGTCTTCGCGGCTCTCGATCTTCTCTGAGTCTCGCTTCCACGCATCGGCTGCCCGCGGCCGGCGCACCTGAAAGAACCCATGGCCCGCATCACCGTCGAAGACTGTCTCGTCAAGATCCCGAATCGCTTTCAGCTCGTGCTCGCCGCGACCTATCGGGCGCGCATGCTGAGCCAGGGCCACGCGCCCAAGGTCGAGACCAAGAACAAGCCCGGCGTCACCGCGTTGCGCGAAATCGCCGCCGGCGAGATCGGGATCGAGATGCTGCGCAAGGTGCCGGTCTAGGCCCATCTTTCTTCGCACTGAGGGATTGCCCCGCACCGGCGCCGCGGCTGCCGGTTACGCGCTAAATTCGGACATGGCCGCGCGCTCGTCCGACACCCTTTCCGACGCCAAGCAGGCGCCTCGCAAACGCCCGTCGCGCGAGGTCGTGGCCGTGGCCTCGGCTGCCACCGACGCCACCGACGCGGCGGCCGCATCGTTCGCCGCGCTCACCGGCAAGCTCGAGTACCTCGACGCCGCCGACATCCGACGGGTCCGCGACGCCTATCGCTTCGCCGACGAAGCGCACCTCGGCCAGTTCCGCGCCTCGGGCGAGCCATACATCACCCACCCGATCGCCGTGGCCGGCCTGTGCGCCGAGTGGAAGCTCGACGCGCAGGCGATCATGGCCGCGCTGATGCATGACGCGATGGAAGATTGCGGCATCACCAAGGCCGAGCTGATCGAGCGCTTCGGAGCGCCGACTGCCGACCTCGTCGACGGCCTGACCAAGCTCGACAAGCTGCGCTTTTCGACGCGCGAGGAGTCGCAGGCCGAGTCGTTTCGCAAGATGCTGCTGGCGATGACGCGCGATGTGCGCGTGATTCTCGTCAAGCTTGCCGATCGTCTGCACAACATGCGCACGCTCGACGCCGTCGACCGCGCCAAGCGCAGCCGCATCGCCGCCGAGACGCTCGACATCTACGCGCCGATCGCACATCGTCTCGGCCTGAACCAGACCTATCGGGAGCTGCAGGAGCTCTCGTTCAAGAATCTGAAGCCGTGGCGCGAGGCGGCGCTCTCGAAGGCGGTGCTGAAGGCGCGCGGCTATCGGCGCGACATCGTCGAGCGGATCCAGAAGGACGTCGAAAAGGCGTTCACGCAGTCGAAGCTGAAGGCGCAGATCTTCGGCCGCGAGAAGACGCTCTATTCCATCTACGCCAAGATGCGGGAAAAGCACTTGAGCTTCGCGCAGGTCAACGACATCTTCGGCTTTCGCATCGTCGTCTCGACCTTGCCGGAGTGCTACATGGCGATGGGCGTGCTGCATCAACTCTACAAGCCGATGCCCGGCCGCTTCAAGGACTACATCGCGATCCCCAAGGCGAACGGCTACCAGTCGCTGCACACCACGCTCGTCAGCCCGCTCGGCACCGCGGTCGAGTTCCAGATCCGCACCGAGCCGATGCACGCCGTCGCCGAAAAAGGCATCGCCGCCCACTGGCTCTACAAGGAGCACGACGACGGCCCGGTGCAAGGCCAGGAGGCGCAGCGCCTGGGCGCGATGTGGCTGCAGTCGCTGATAGACATCCAGGACGAGACGCGCGACGCCAACGAATTCCTCGAGCACGTCAAGATCGACCTCTTCCCCGACGCGGTCTACGTGTTCACGCCGATGTCGAAGATCCTGGCCCTGCCGCGCGGCGCCACACCGGTCGACTTCGCCTATGCGATCCACTCTGACGTCGGCGATCACTGCGTTGCCGCTTCCATCAACGGCGAGCCGGTGCCGCTGCGCACCGAGCTGAAGAGCGGCGACGTGGTCGAGATCGTCGGCGCGCCGAATGCGCGGCCCAACCCGGCCTGGCTCAACTTCGTGACGACCGGCCGGGCCCGTTCGAAGATCAGGCACTACCTCAAGAACATGGAGCTGGAAGAGTCGCGCGATCTCGGTGCCAAGATGCTGGCCCAGGCGATGCGCGCCGAAGGGCTGGCACTGCCTGGCGACGACTCGCAGTCGGCGCCGGCCTGGCAGCAGCTCATCCGCTGGAGCGGTAACAAGACGCGCGAAGACCTCTTCACCGATATCGGCCTCGGCCGCAAGATCGCCACGATCGTCGCAACGCGTCTGGTGCGCCTGCTCGCCGAAGACGGCATCCGCCCCGACGCGCTGACGCTGACGATGGGCCGCTACGCCGTCGACGACGCGGCGCCGGCGCAAGGCCTGGTGTTGATCGACGGCAGCGAAGGCGCCTCGGTGCAGCTGGCGCCTTGCTGCCGGCCTATTCCGGGCGACACCATCGTCGGCAACCTCGGCCGCGGCGAGGGCTTGGTGGTGCACACCGCCGACTGCAGCGTCGGCAAGCGCCTGCTCGAGCGCGACAGCGAACGCTGGATGGGCGTCGAGTGGGCCGAGCAGCCGACGCGATCGTTCGAGACCGCGGTGTCGTTGCTCTTGACGAACGGCAAGGGCGTACTGGCGCAAGTCGCCTCGGCCGTCAGCCACGCCGAGGCGGACATCACGCACATCGACATGGGCAACGAGCCGGCGGCCGAGACGACCGAGCTGATGCTGCTGCTCAGCGTGCGCGACCGGCTGCACCTGGCCGAGGTGATGCGCACGCTGAAGCGCTCGGCGGCGGTACTCCGCGTCGCCCGCGTCAAGCCCTGATCGACCGAGCGCTCCGGCGGCCTACGGTGCCGGATAGCTGACGTCGAGGATTTCCAGCGACTCGGCGCCGCGCGGTGTCATCAGCTTCACCTCGTCGCCGATGCGCGCCTTGAGCAAGGCCCTGGCCACCGGCGAGATCCAGCTGACGTCGCCTTGCGCGCTTTCGGCCTCGTCGACGCCCATGATGCGTACCGTCCGCTCTTCGCCGCGATCGTTGACGTAGCGCACGCTCGCGCCGAAGAAGATCTGCTCGTTGCCATGGTGCAGCGACGGATCGACGACTTCGGCGATGTCGAGCCGCTTGCCCAGAAAACGAATGCGCCGGTCGATCTCGCGCAGACGCTTCTTGCCGTAGAGGTAGTCGCCGTTCTCGGAACGGTCGCCGTTCTTCGCCGCCCAAGACACGATCTCGACGACCTTGGGCCGCTCGTCGTCGAGCAGGCTCATCAGCTCGGTGCGCAGGCGCTGGTAGCCGCTCGGAGTGAGGTAGTTCTTGGCGCCCTCGGGCAGCGGCGGCGCGGCAATCTCGTCGCCGGCGTCGTCATCGCCGGCAGCGTCGGTCTCGCGCGTGAAGGCCTTGTTCATCTCGTTTCCCGGGTCCGCTGCGCGAAAGGCGCGGTGCGGGCATGATGATCGCTCCACCAGAAAATCCTCACTCGAAAGAACCCATTCATGGCCACAACCCGAAACGTCGCCGTCGTCGTCGGCAGCCTGCGCAAGGCATCGTTCACCCGCAAGCTCGCCCTGGCCATGAAGGCGATGGCACCGGCGTCACTCGCCCTGGAGATCGTCGAGATCGGCCAGCTGCCGCTCTACAACCAGGATGACGACGCCAATCCGCCGGCCCTGTCGGCAGCCTTCAAGCAACGCATCGGCGAGTCTGATGCCGTCCTGTTCCTGACGCCCGAGTACAACCGCTCGGTGCCCGGGGTGCTGAAGAACGCGATCGACATCGCTTCGCGTCCCTACGGCAAGAGCGCCTGGGACGGCCGGCCCGCCGCGGTGGTCAGCCTGTCGCCCGGGGCGATTGGCGCGTTCGGGGCCAACCATCACCTGCGTCAGTCGCTCGTCTTTCTCAACATGCCGACGATGGCACAGCCCGAGGCCTACATCGGCGGCGCTGCCGACTTGTTCGACGAGCACGGAGCGATCAAGAAGCCCGAAACGAAACAGTTCCTGGAAAAATTCCTGGCCGCGTTCTCGAGCTGGATCGACAAGACGGCAAAGGCGCCTGCCTGAGCCGCACGCCAACGACGACGCCGGATCAGCGCGTCGTATCCATCTTCACCGCGGCGCCCGGTGGTGGCGCGTCGGCAGGTGCCTGCAAGTGCTTGCCCGAGAGCCACAGCGCCAGCACGAGGATCGAGCTGGCGCTGGTCCACGAGCCGACGACGCGCACGAGGACCAGCAGCCACGGCTTCTTCAGCGAATTGACGACCGATGCGATGCCCAGCAAACACAGGCTGGCGCCGATGCCGGCGCCGGAAAGCGCCGCAAGCAATGCGCCGCCGTGGAACGCATCCGGGTTCGACCCCATGCCGACGCCGGCGCCGAAAGCGGCCGCAACGACGGCATAGGCAAACGCCGGAAGAGCAAGCGACATCGCGACGGCGCCTCCCGTCAGCGTCGCGAGAACAAGCAGCGCCAGCTCGGCATCGAAGATCCAGCCGAGTGCGGCGCAACACAGGCCGATCAGCACGCCCGCCGCAAAGCCGAGCAGCGCGCTCTCGGCTCGGGCGATGCCGCGCTGGCCGATCATCAGCGCCAGGGCGACGAGCGAAATCAGATGCGTCGGCTCGACCAGAGGATGCAGCAGCCCGGCGGAGAAATGATCGATCCCCTGAATCGATCCATGCGCCGATGCGGTGCCCGACGCCGCCAGCAGCGCGACGAAGAAGACGCGGCGCCTCACGCCGTGGCGTATCCCGTCAGGAACGCGACGCCGGCCATCGCGATCGCCGCGCCCACCGCACGCACGGCGACCTTGCCCGCCGGCCAGCGAACGATCAGGCCGATGGCGATGCCGACCAGATGCAGCATGCCGGTGGCGATGACGAAACCGAGGCTGTAGGCGAGCGGATCGGCGGCCTTGGGCAGCTCGACGCCGTGCGCGTAGCCGTGAAAGATCGCGAACGATCCGACGATGACCGCGGCGACCCAGATCGGCGGCCGGATGGCAAAGGCCACGACCGCGCCGAGGACGATCGCCGACAGGGCGATGCCCGTTTCCACGTCCGGAATGTGCAGACCACTGACGCCGATCGCGCCGCCGATCGCCATCACCATCGGGAAGACGATCGGCAGCACCCAGATTGCCGGCCGGCCGAGGAACGCACCCCACAGGCCCACCGCGACCATCGCGACGATGTGATCCCAACCGAGGATCGGGTGCATGAAGCCGCTCGAAAAGCCACCCGCAATGCCGCCGCCCGGGTGCGCCGACGCGGAGCCCGCGAGGACGAAGAGGATCAGGGCAAGACTTGTCTTTCGCATCGACCTACCAACGGGTTGGAACCTCGATCGGATGCGACCTTAACCGACCGGGCGTCGCTTCGCTCAGGCGTGCGCCTCACTCTGCTGCCGTGATTGCACGCGAGCGCCCTCGGCGCCGGCCAGCGGCACGCTGAAGCCGATGCGGGTCTGGCCTTCCGCACTCAAGGCGCGAACGCTGCCCGAGTGCATGCTCGCCACCGCCTTGACGATCGCCAGCCCGAGGCCGTGACCATGCGGACGGCCTGGCAAGCTGCGTGCCGCGTCGACCCGATAGAAACGGTCGAAGAGCCGCCGCACGTGCGGCTCGGCGATCGGCTCGCCGGGGTTGGCCACCGAGACCCAGACGTCGTCCCTGCCCTGCCTGATCTCGACGGTGATCCGGGCGCCCGCAGCCGAATGCTCGATCGCGTTCTGCAACAGATTGGACAGGGCGCGGCGAAAAAGCGCCGTCTCGATCGGCGCTTCGGCGTCGACATCGCCGCTGATCTCGACGCTGGCGCCCAACTCTTCCAGCAACACCTCGTAGAAGTCGATCGTCTTCCTGACCTCCTGGGCGAGCGGCGTGCGCACCAGGCCGGTCGCGGCTTCGCCCTGATCGGCGCGGGCGAGGAAGAGCATGTCGTTGATGATGAGCCTCAGTTCCTCGAGCTCTTCGAGATTCGACTGCAGCAGTTCTTCGAGCTCGGCAACTGAACGCGGCCGCGACAGCGCCACCTGGGTGCCGCCGATCAGATTGGCGAGCGGCGTGCGCAGCTCGTGGGCAACGTCGGCGTTGAAGGCCTCGAGCTGCCGGTAGGCGTCTTCGAGACGGCCGATGGCGCCGTTGAAGGCGACGGCGAAGTCGGCCAGCTCCACCGGCAGATGCGACGCCTGCAGGCGTTGCGCCTGCGCCTTCGGCCGCAGCGCGCGCGCTTCGAGCGACAAGCGCTTGAGCGGGCGCAGGCCCACCCGCGCGATCCAGTAGCCGATCAGCATCACCGCGAGGATGGTCGCCAGCGACAGCGCGACGAGGGCGATCAGGAAGTCATGCAAGGTGTGCAGGTACGGCGTCGAATCGCTGCCGACGATCAGGCGCACCGCGGGCCGGTCCTTCAGCGGCTCGATGTCGCGCGACATGATGCGGATCGGCGCGGCGACGCTCGGCAGGGCGATCATGCCGGTGCCGTCGTCGTTGCGGATCATGTTCTGCATCGCCGCCATGCCCTTGCCGTACTGGAAGCGAGGGTCGTCGCTCATCACCCAGAAGCGGATCCGGCCGTCGGGCGGAGTCAGCGTGTCCATCTTGGCCTGAACGCGGGCCCAGCGGTCCAGCGTGTCGACGCGCTCGATCGAGTAGCGCATGTTCTGCAGGTTGGTGCTCAGCTCCTGGTCCTGGTGCTGGACGAGCTCGTGCTGGAGCACGACGTAGAGCGCCGCGCCGATCGCCGCGAACGTGACCAGCGTCGCCGCCGCGAACATGGCGACCAGACGCGCCGTGATCGAGAGCTTCACGGCGTCGGCTCGGCCTCGCGCACTTCCATCACGTAGCCCATGCCGCGAATGGTATGCAGCAGCTTCGGCGTGAAGGCGCTGTCGATCTTGCCCCGCAGACGCTTGATCGCGACCTCGACGACGTTGGTGTTGCTGTCGAAGTTCATGTCCCAGACGAGCTCGGCGATCGCCGTCTTGGAAAGGATTTCGCCCTGGCGGCGCGCCAGCACCGCGAGCAGCGAGAACTCCTTGGCCGTGAGATCGATGCGCACGTTGCTGCGCCAGGCCTTGCGGGCCAGCAGGTCGACCTGCAGATTGGCGATCTTCAGCTGCGTCGACTCCAGGACGCGGCCGCGTCGGGCCAGTGCCTGCACGCGCGCCAGCAATTCGAGGAACGAGAAGGGCTTGACGAGGTAATCGTCGGCGCCGTCCTGCAGGCCCTTGACGCGGTCTTCGATGCGGTCGCGCGCGGTCAGCATGATCACCGGCGTCTGCCGCACGGCGCGCAGCTCGCGCAGCACCGAGAAGCCGTCGAGCTGGGGCAGCATGACGTCGAGCACGATCACGTCGTAGTCGTGCTCGAGGGCGAGATGCCGGCCTTCGATGCCGTCGTGCGCCAGGTCGACGACGCAGCCCTGCTCCGTCAGCCCCTTCTTCAGGTAGTCGGTCGTCTTCACCTCGTCGTCGACGATCAGCAGTTTCATGGTCACTCGGTCAGCTCGCCGGCGGTGCCAGGAGCTCAGGGGTTGCCGGCGCCGGCAACAACGGCGTCTCGCCGCTCTTCCTCTTGCGCCTCGCCTCCTTGCGGCTCATGTACCAGTAGTGTGCGCGGTCGAGGTAGAGATAGACGACCGGCGTGGTGAAGAGCGTTAGCGCCTGCGACAGCACCAGGCCGCCGACCATCGCGAAGCCGAGCGGCCGGCGCAGCTCCGAGCCGGCGCCATGGCCGAGCATCAGCGGCAGGCCGGCGAGGAGCGCGCACATCGTCGTCATCATGATCGGCCGAAAGCGCAGCAGGCAGGCCTGGTAGATCGCCTCCTGCGGCTTCATGCCGTGATCGCGCTCGGCCGTGAGCGCGAAGTCGACCATCATGATGCCGTTCTTCTTGACGATGCCGATCAGCAGGATGATGCCGATCAGCGCGATCACGGTGAGGTCGTAGCCGCCGGCCATCAGGATGAGCAGCGCGCCGACGCCGGCCGAGGGCAGCGTCGAGAGGATCGTCAGCGGGTGGATGTAGCTCTCGTAGAGCAGCCCGAGCACGATGTAGACGGCGATCAGCGCCGCCGCGATCAGGTACGGCTCCGACTTCAGCGAATCGCCGAAGGCCTTGGCCGAGCCCTGGAACGATCCGGTCAGCGCCGGCGGCAGACCCATCTGCGCCTGGGCCTTTTCAATCGCCGTCACCGCCTCGCCAAGCGCCACCCCGGGGGCCAGGTTGAACGACAGCGTCACGGCCGGGAACTGGCTCTGATGGCTGATCGAGAGGTACGCCGTCTTGGTCGTGTCCACCTTGATCAGCGTCGACAGGGGCACCTGCTGGCCGGTGATCGGCGACGTGATGTAGAGCTTGCTGAAAAGCGAGGGATCCGACTGCAGCGCCGGCGTCACCTCGAGCACCACGTGGTAGCTGTTGATCTGCGTGAAGTACTGCGCCACCTGGCGCTGGCCGATGGCGTCGTAGATCGTCGAGTCGATCACGGCCGGGGAAATGCCGAGGCTCGAGGCGCGGTCGCGGTCGATCGTCAGCGAGGCGGTGTTGGCCGCGTTCTGGATGTCGGAGGCGACGTCGGTGAGCTGCGGCATCTCCTGCATCTTCGCGAGCAGCTTGGGCGCCCATTCGTTGAGCTCGTCGAGGTTGGCGTCGGTGAGCGTGTACTGGAACTGGGTGCGGGCGAGGCGGCCGCCGACGTTGATGTCCTGGCCCGCCTGCATCAGCAGTGACACGCCCTCCACCCGGGCCAGCTTCGGGCGCAAGCGGGCGATGACCTCGTCGGCGCTCAGCTTGCGGCCCTGATCCTTGGGCTTGAGGGCAATGAAGAAGAAGCCGGCATTGAACTGCGACGAGTTGCCGAACATGGCGACCCCGGTCACGTCGGGGTCGTGGCGAACGACGTCGGCGAGCTGGACCATGCGCCGGTTCATCGCCTCGAAGGAGGTGTCCTGGGCGCCTTGCGCCGAGCCGAAGATGAAGCCGGTGTCCTGCTGCGGGAAGAACCCCTTCGGGATGATGATGAAGAGAGCGACTGTCGCCGACAGGGTGAGGAGAAAGACGCACAGGGTAAGGAACTGGTGCTCGAGCACGGTGTGCAGGCCGCGCCGGTAGCCGTTCAGGAGGGCGTCGAAGCCGCGCTCGAAGAGCAGGTAGACGCGTCCGTGCCGGCTCTTGTGCTCGTTTTTCAGGAAGCGCGAGCACAGCATCGGCGTCAGTGTCAGCGAGATCAGCACCGAGACGGCAATGGCCAGCGTGACGGTGACCGCGAACTCGCGGAACAACCGCCCGACGATCCCGCCCATCAGGAGCAGCGGAATGAAGACCGCGACCAGCGACACCGAAATCGAGATGATGGTGAAGCCGATCTCGCCGGCGCCCTTGAAGGCGGCCTCCATCGGCGCCATGCCGTTTTCGACGTGGCGATAGATGTTCTCGAGCATGACGATGGCGTCATCGACGACGAAGCCGACCGAGATGGTCAGCGCCATCAGCGACAGGTTGTCGAGGCTGAAACCGACCAGGTACATCACCGCCGCCGTGCCGGTCAGCGCCAGCGGCACGGTGACGCTCGGGATCAGCGTCGCCGGGACGCTGCGCAAGAAGATGAAGATGACCATCACGACCAGGCCCACCGTCAGAAGCAGCGTGGACTCGACGTCGTGCACCGAGGCGCGGATCGTCTGCGTCCGGTCGACTAGGATGCGCACGTTGACGGTCGGCGGAATCGCCGCCTGCAAGCGCGGCAATGCGGCCTTGATCGCGTCGACGGTGTCGATGACGTTGGCGCCCGGCTCCTTGGTGATGACGAGGATGAGGCCGCGCCCCGGGTCGATGCCGCTGTCGGGCGCGGCGGCGCCCGGATAAGCCCAGGCCGCAACCTTGCTGTCCTCGGCCGCGTCGACGGCGACGCCGACGTCGCGGATCCGGATCGGTGCGCCCTTGCGATAGGCGAGGATCACGTCGTTCCACGGCGCCGCCTTGACCAGCTGGTCGTTCGTGTAGACGGTGAAGCTCTGCGTCGGGCCGTCGACCGTGCCCTTGGGCTGGTTGACCGAGATCGTGCCGATGACGGCGCGGATGTCCTCGAGGCTGAGGCCGAGCGCGGCAACCTTGGTCGGGTCGATCTGGATCCGCACCGCCGGCTTCTGCGCGCCGCCGATGCGCACCTGGCCAACGCCCGAGATCTGCGAGATCTGCTGCGCCAGGATGTTGTCGGCGTAGTCGTTGACCTGGATCAGCGGCAGCGTCTGCGACTGCACGGTGATCAGCATGATCGGCGCGTCGGCAGGGTTCGTCTTGCGATACGTCGGCGGGTTCGGCAGGTTCGCCGGCAGCTGACCGGACGAGGCGTTGATCGCCGCCTGCACGTCGAGGGCGGCGGCGTCGATCGAGCGGTTGAGCTCGAACTGGAGCGTGATCTGGGTCGAGCCGATGCCGTTGGTCGAGGTCATCTGCGCCAGGCCGGCGATCAGCGAGAACTGCCGCTCGAGCGGCTGCGCCACGTTCGAGGCCATCGTCTCCGGGCTGGCGCCGGGCAGGTTGGCCGAGACCTGGATGGTCGGGAAGTCGACCTGCGGCAGCGCCGCGACCGGCAGCAGCGGAAAGGTCGCGATGCCGACGAGGAGCAGCGCCAGGGCCAAAAGCGTCGTGCCGATCGGCCGGCGGATGAAGGCGGCAGAGACGTTCACGGTCGCCCTGCGTTGGCTTTCGCCAGCGGGCTGGTGACGCCGCTTGTCGCGCCGGGCGACGAGGCGGCGCTGGCGGCGCGACCGGCGGCAGGTGCCGCCTCGACCACGGCGACGCCGAGCTTGACCTTGTATTGACCGTCGACGACGACGCGCTCGCCG
>JALYSL010000012.1 GCA_030854825.1 Pseudomonadota bacterium | reverse complement strand
CCCCGCACCCGGCGTCGCCGCGTCGCAGGTGCGCGCGCTGCGCGTCGAGCTGGAGCAGGCGCGCCTCGCCCAGCGCCTGGCCGACGCCCGCAGCCAAGAGCTCGAGCGCCAGATCGACGCCCTCAACCAGCGCCTGAGCGAGGCGCACGACGAGCTCACGTTCTTCCGCAAGGCCCGCGAGGGCAAGCACTGAAAGACAAGCCATGTTCAACCGATCCAGGAAGCCTCCCCTCCTCAAGCTGGCACCGCTGTCGACCCTCATCGCCGAGGGCGTCGAGATCAGCGGCGACGTCGCCTTCGCCGGGGGCATGCGCGTCGACGGCGCTGTGCACGGTGACATCGACGGCCGCCGCGGCGACGGCGATCGCCCGTCGCTGCTCGTCCTGTCGGCGCGGGGCAGCGTCGAGGGGAGCATCCGCTGCGGCAACGCAGTGATCAATGGCTCGGTCATTGGCGACCTCGACGTCGAGCATCGCCTCGAGCTGCAATCCGACGCTCGCGTGACCGGCACGATCCGCTACCGTCAGCTGCAGATGGACGTCGGCGCATCGGTGCAGGGCCAGCTGTTGAAGATCGAGGCGGCGGGCAATGTCGTCGAGCTCGTTGGCGGCGCCGACAAGGCCGCTGCCGTCGAGCGCCGCTGACCTCGCGCCCGCGTCGGTCGTTCATGAGGAAGCGGCGCTTGCCGGTGCGCGCTTCCGGTGCGCAGTTCGGCGCCACGATTGCCGCCGGGAACATGAAGCAACGTCATCCTTCGCGGTCAACGGGCAACGCCCCCGAAGCCGTGCTGGAAGGCTCGCTACCGCGAAGCGCTGGCGCTGCACGGGCAGGGTGAGCTCGACCGGGCGGAAGCGCTGTACCGCGCGATCCTGGCGCAGATGCCGGCGAGTTTTCATGCCTTGCACATGCTCGGCGTGCTGGTCGCGCAACGCGACGACCTGCCAGAGTCGGCGCGGCTGATCGAGCAAGCCATTCGCATCGACCCGGACGTCGCCGCCGCGCACGCCAATCTGGGCAATGCGCTGCGCCTGATGGATCGCGTCGACGAGGCGATGGCCAGCTACGACCGTGCCTTGCGCCTTAAGCCCGACAACGGACGCGCGCTGAAGGGCCGCGGCTTGCTCCTGTGGCGCCGCCGGCGTCGCGAGGAAGCGCTGGCTTGCTACGAGCATCTGTTGCACGTCGAGCCTGGCTACGCCGACGGCTGGATCATGAGAGGCGCGGTCCTCAACGACCTCGAAAGAAACGCGGAGGCGATCGCCAGCTATCGCAAGGCGCTCGAGTTCGACGACGCCAGCAACCCCGACAAGATCCGCTACGTGCTCGCAGCGATGGGCTCCGAGCCGATGCCGGCGGCTTCGCCGGTGGAGTACGTTCGCGACCTGTTCGACAAGTACGCGCGCGGCTTCGAGGTGCATCTCGTCGCGCAGCTCCGCTACCGCGTGCCCGATTCATCGTCGCTCAGCTGCAGCCGCTCGCATCGAAGGCAGGCCTCGACGTCCTCGATCTCGGCTGCGGCACCGGCCTGTGCGGCGCCTTGCTCAAGCCGTGGGCGCGCTCGCTCACTGGCCTCGACGTGTCGGCGAACATGATCGAGGAGGCGCGTCGCAAGTGCGTCTACGACAACCCGATCGCCGGCGAGATCGGCGCCTGGCTGACGACGCAGGAGGCCTGCTTCGACCTCATCGTCGCCGCCGACGTGTTCATCTACATCGGCGACTTGTCAGGCGTGTTCGGCAGTGCCCGCCAAGCTTCGCGCGCGCGCGGGCTGTTCGCGTTCTCCACCGAGGCGAGTGTCGATGGCGACACGCGGCTGCAGGAATCGCTGCGCTACGCGCACTCGCCGGCCTACCTGCAGAGCCTTGCCGCCGAAACCGGCTGGCAGCTCGTGTGCATGACCGAGCACGTCCTTCGCGAAGAGAACCGGCAAGGCATCGTCGGTCACGTGACCGTGCCGCGGCGAGCCTGAAGACGACCCCCGGTCAGTCCGGCGGTCGAACCTCGAGCACGCTGGCCGACGCGCCTTCGTAAGCGAGCGCCAGGCGCAGCAAGGCCAGATCGCCGCGCGGCTTGCCGATCAGTTGCAAGCCCATCGGCAGGCCCGCCGCACTGAAGCCCGCCGGCACGCTGATGCAGGGCAGACCAGCGAACGTGGCGATGATCACCACTTCCATCCAGCGGTGATAGGTGTCCATGGTGCGGCCGGCGATTTCCTTCGGCCAGCGCTCCTCGACCGGAAACGGCCAGACCTGCGCCGATGGCAGGGCAAGGAAGTCGACGCTTTCGAAAAGCTTCAGTACGTGCTGATGAAAGGTCGTGCGCTCGATGCTCGCCGCCATCACCTGCGACGCCTTGAGCTCCGCGCCCTGGTCATGCTCCCAGAGCGCCTCGGGTTTGATGAGGGCGCGGTTCTCGGGCTTCTCCAGATACGTCGAGATGCGGCCGTTGAGGATGAACCAGCGCCACGTGAGCCATGCGTCCCACAGCCGCTCGGGTGCAAAGCCGAGCGGCAGCGGCTCGACCTTGCAGCCGATGCCGACGAGCCGCGCCAGCGCTTCCTCGCAGGCGTCGAGGACGCCTGCGTCCATCGCCAGATAGCCG
>JALYSL010000002.1 GCA_030854825.1 Pseudomonadota bacterium | reverse complement strand
GTCGAGTACGGCAACGCCATCAAGGACCTGGTGCGGGCCAACATCTTTCCCGGCGACATGCTGTGGAAGAATTTCGGCGTGACGCGGCACGGCAAGGTCGTCTTCTACGACTACGACGAAATCGAATACCTCACCGACTGCCAGTTCCGCAAGGTGCCCGAGGCGCGCAACGAGGAAGAAGAGATGTCGGGCGAGGTCTGGTACGCGGTCGGTCCGAAGGACGTATTTCCGGAAACCTTCGCGCCGTTCCTGCTCGGCAATCCGGCGGTTCGGGCGGTCTTCATGGCGCACCACGCCGACCTGCTCGAACCGGCCTTCTGGCAAGGCCACAAGGAAGAAATCCTGGCCGGCTACGTGCATGATGTCTTCCCTTACGAAGCCGACAAGCGCTTCGACGTCCGGAGCGCCCCGGCGCCTGCAGCACGTTCCGAACATTTCACCCGTCCCGCCTGATCACAACGACCCCAAGGAGCCGCTCATGGCCGATTCCATCGTCATCGTTTCCGCCGCCCGCACGCCGATCGGCGGCCTGCTCGGCGACTTCAGCGCGCTGGCGGCGCACCAGCTCGGCGCCGTGGCCATCAAGGCGGCGGTCGAACGAGCCGGCGTCACCGGCGACGCCGTGAGCGAAGTGCTGATGGGCAACTGCCTGATGGCGGGCCAGGGCCAGGCGCCGGCGCGGCAGGCGGCGCTCGGAGCCGGCCTTCCGAATTCGGCCGGTGCCGTGACGCTCTCGAAGATGTGCGGCTCGGGAATGCGCGCCATGATGTTCGGCCACGACATGCTGAAAGCCGAGAGCGCCGAGATCGTCGTCGCTGGCGGCATGGAAAGCATGACCAACGCGCCGCACCTCACCTTCGTCCGCAAGGGCGTGCGCTACGGCGCGGCCCAGCTCTACGACCACATGGCGATCGACGGCCTCGAAGATGCCTACGACCGCGGTCGTGCCATGGGCGTCTTCGCCGAGGAGTGCGTCGACAAGTACAAGTTCAGCCGCGAGGCGATGGATCGTTTCGCCGTCAGCTCGACCGAGCGCGCGAAGAAGGCCAACGAGGACGGCAGCTTCGACTGGGAAATGGCGCCGGTGGCCGTTCCAGGCAAGGCTGGCGAGACGATCGTCAAGTTCGATGAGCAGCCGTTCAAGGCCAAGCTCGACAAGATCCCGGGGCTGAAGCCGGCGTTCAAGAAAGACGGCACGATCACCGCGGCCACCTCGTCGAGCATCTCTGACGGCGCTGCCGCGCTGGTGCTGATGCGCGAGTCGACGGCGAGCCGCCTCGGCGTGAAGCCGTTGGCCCGCATCGTCGCGCATTCGGTGCACGCGCAGGCGCCGAACTGGTTCACCACCGCACCCGTGGGCGCGATCGAGAAGGTGCTGAAGAAATCCGGCTGGACCGCGAAAGACGTCGACCTGTGGGAGGTCAACGAAGCCTTCGCCGCGGTGACGATGGCGGCGATGACCGAATTCAAGCTCGCTCACGAGATGGTCAACGTGCATGGCGGCGCGGTGGCGCTCGGCCACCCGATCGGTGCCAGCGGCGCGCGCATCGTCGTCACCTTGCTCGGCGCGCTGCGCCAGGCGAAGAAGAAGAAGGGCATCGCGGCGCTGTGCATCGGCGGCGGCGAAGCGACGGCCATGGCCGTCGAGATGCTCTGAGCGAGAGAGCGGCGCGTCGATGTTCGGCACGCACGGCCTGGCGCTCTTCGCGCTGACCGCGCTCGTCCTCAACCTGACGCCGGGTCTCGACATGATGTTCACGTTGACGCGCACCCTGCAGCAGGGCGTGCGCGGCGGCATCGCGGCGGCGGCCGGCATCGCTTCGGGTTGCGTCGTGCACAGCCTGGCGGCGACATTCGGCCTCGCCGCGCTGCTCGCCGCATCGGCGGCCGCGTTCACGGCCCTCAAGTGGTTCGGCGCTGGCTATCTGGCCTGGCTCGCCGTCGCCATGCTGCGCGATGCGGCGCGATCGGCGTCGCCGGCCGCTGCGACCGTCACTCTCGCGCCGCCGACAAGTCTGGCCCGGACATTTCGCCAGGCACTCGTCACCAACGCGCTGAATCCGAAAGTCGCGATCTTCTTCCTGGCGTTGTTGCCGCAGTTCATCGACGCCGGCGCACCGCACAAGACCCTCGCGTTTCTGTTCCTCGGCGCCTGCTTCGTCGTCCAGGGCTTCTGCTTCCTGGTGTTGTTCGCACTGCTGGTGGCGCCGCTGCGGCGCTGGCAGCCTTCGCAGGCGTGGCGTCGCTCGTTGCAGGGTGGCGGCGGCCTGCTCTTCGCCGGCCTCGCGGCGCGTCTGGCGTTCGCCGAGCGGCCATGAGCGGCGATCCCGTGGTGAACCGCGACGAGACCGTGCCGACGCGCGTCGGCGAGACGTTCTTGTACCGCGTGCGGCTGCGCGAAGAAGAGATACCGGCATTCGCAGCCTCCGTCTTCGACTTCAATCCCCTGCATCACGACACTGCCTTCGCCAGCGCCGCCGGCTATCCCGGCTTGATCGCCAGCGGGACGCAGATTGGCAGCATGTTGATGGCGCTGACCGCGACCCACTTTTCGAAGCCGCTCGAAGATGGCCGGCCGCGCAACGGCCTCGGCATGGGCTTCGAGCTCCGCTTTCGCGCCGTCGTCTTCGCCAACGAAGACATCGAGCTGCGCTGGACCGTGACGAGCGTCGAGCGCAAGGCCCGCCTCGCCGGCTGGATCGTGCAGCTCGAAGGCGATGCCAGCTCGTCGCGCGGCGTGCTCCTCGGCGCCACCGGCACCTTGCTGCTGCGCCTGGGCGAGCCGAAGGAGGCTTCGACATGAACATCGTCGAACCGCCTGCGAGGGCGTCATGCTGCTGAGCGACGACCACCGTGCCGTGCAAGAGGCCGTGCGTGCCTTCGTGCACGACCGCATCGCGCCGAACGCCGCGCGCTGGGACAAGGAAGCGCGCTTTCCGAAGGACGAGCTGCAGGGGCTGGCGGCGCTCGGCTGCTACGGTATCGCCGTGCCGCCGCAATACGACGGCGCCGGCCTCGACTATCTCGCGCTCGCGGTGATCCTCGAAGAGATCGCCGCCGGCGACGGTGCCACGTCGACGATCGTCAGCGTCAACAACTGCCCGGTCTGCTCGATCCTGATGGCCTGGGGCGACGACGTGCAGAAGGAGCGCTGGCTGAAGCCGCTAGCGCGCGGCGACATGCTCGGCGCGTTCTGCCTCACCGAGCCGCACGTCGGCTCGCAGGCCGACGGGCTGAAAACGACCGCGGCGCGTGACGGCTCCGCCTACCTGCTCAACGGCGTCAAGCAGTTCATAACCAGCGGCAGGAACGGCGACGTCGCGATCGTC
>JALYSL010000514.1 GCA_030854825.1 Pseudomonadota bacterium | reverse complement strand
TCCTTGCGCCGCGGCCACCTTAGAAGTGTCTATGTCAGCTCGTCCAGGCGCCAGCGCGGTGGCGCACCGGCTGGCCAGACGCCGTCAGAAAGTCGGCAAATGTGACAACTTGTTCACTGATTAGGCCCCGCGCCGCTCAGATCGCGCCGCGCCGTCGCAACGCGGCGATCGCAGCCTCGTCGAAGCCCAGCTCGGCGAGCACCGCATCGGTGTCGCTGCCGAGCAGCGGCGGTGCCAGGCGATAGCGAACGGGCGTCGCGGCCAGCTTCATCGGGCTGGCGACGAGCTTCACCGTGCCGGCGAGCGGGTGCGGCATCTCGACGGTCATCGCGCGTTCGCGCACCTGCGGATCGGCGAACACTTCGGCAAGGTCGTTGATCGGGCCGCACGGTACCTTGGCCGCCTCGAGCGCGGCGAGCCAGTCGGATCGGCGCCGCAGCCTGAGGCGGGCAGAGAGCAGCGGCACGAGAACGCTGCGGTGGCGCACCCGCCCGGCATTGCGCGCGAAGCGCTCGTCGGCAGCAAGTTCGGTGCAGCCGGCGACCGCGCAGAAGCGGGCGAACTGAGCGTCGTTGCCGACGGCCAGGATGAGGTGGCCATCGGCGACCTCGAACACCTGGTAGGGCACGATGTTCTGGTGCGCATTGCCGGCGCGTTGCGGCGCGACGCCGGTGACAAGGTAGTTGGCGCCGAGATTGGCGAGCATCGCGACCTGGGTGTCGAGGAGCGCCATGTCGATCGCCTGGCCCTCGCCCGTGAGGTCGCGGTGGCGCAGCGCGGCGAGGATCGCGGTCGCCGCGTACATGCCGGTGAAGAGATCGGCGACCGCGACGCCGACCTTCTGCGGGCCGCCGCCGGGCGCGTCGTCGGCGATCTCGCGTCGCGACGGCCCTGTGACGCTCATCAGTCCGCCCATGCCCTGGACGGCGTAGTCGTAGCCGGCCCGCTCGCGGTAAGGCCCGGTCTGGCCGAAGCCGGTGATCGAGCAATAGACCAGACGCGGCTGCAGGGCGAGGAGCGACGCCGCGTCGAGCCCGTGGCGGGCCATGTCGCCGACCTTGAAATTTTCGATGAAGACATCGCACTGATTCGCCAGAGTGCGCACCAACTCCGCACCTTGGGGCGTGGCGATGTCGATCGTGATGGAGCGCTTGTTTCGGTTGGTGCCGAGGTAGTAGGCGGCGTCGCCCGTTTCCGAGCCCTGGCTGTCGCGCACGAAGGGCGGGCCCCAGCTGCGCGTGTCGTCGCCTCCGGGCGACCCGTCGCGGGCGGGCCGCTCGACCTTGATCACGTCGGCGCCGAGGTCGGCCAGCGTCTGCGTGCACCACGGGCCCGCGAGCACGCGCGACAGGTCGAGGACGCGCAGGCCGGCCAGGGCCATGGGTGCGGGGCGGTCGGCGTCGGTCATGCGCCGATTGTCGATGCGGCCGCCCAGGGCGTCGCCGGGATAATCCTTCGATGACGACGGCCTCGAAGCGAATCGCCGGAGCCCCGAGTGCGCTCGCCGGGCTCGCCGCGGCGATGGCGATCGGTGCGTGTGCTCCGGCACTGGACTGGCGCGAGACGCGTCCCGAAGGCACGGAGGTGGCGATGCTGTTTCCCTGCCGCCCGGAGCGCCAGGAACGGTCGGTCAAGGTGGGTGACGACGTCATCGCACTGCGTCTCTTCTCCTGCACCGCGGCGGGTGCTGCGTTTGCCCTGGCGGCTGCCGACGTCTCCGAGCCGGGCCGCGTCACGCCGCTGCTCGAGGCCCTGCGCGGTCAGGTCGTCGCCAACGTCGGCGGCATCGCCACCATCGAGGTGTTGCCCGCGCTTCCAGGGGCCACGCCCAACGCGCAAAGCGCGCGCGTCCGCATCGTCGGAAAGCGCCGCGACGGACGCCGTGTCGTCGAGCACGCGCTCTTTTTCGTTAAGGGTCTGACTCTCTTCCAGGCGACGGTGATCGGCGCGGACGAGGCGGCCGGTCGCGAAGCGATCGAGACGTTCTTCGATTCGATCCGCCTGCCCTGACGCGAACGTCGTGCCGGATCCCATAATCGAGTGCCAATGCCCGGACTTCTGATCATCGCCCACGCGCCACTCGCGTCGTCCCTGAGGTCCGTGGCCGAGCATGCGTTCCCGGAGTGTGCCGGCCAGGTCGGCGCACTCGACATCCTGCCCAACATGCCGGTCGAGGAGATCGAGGCGCAGGGCCGGCAGATGGTCGAGCGGCTCGCCCAACCCGACGTGCTGATCTTCACCGACGTCTTCGGCGCCACGCCGTGCAACGTCGCCCAGAGGCTCGCCGACGGCGTTCACGTCAAGGTCGTCGCCGGCGTCAACGTGCCCATGCTCTGGCGCACCCTGTGCTATCAGAACGAATCGCTCGACGCGGTGCTAGCACGGGCGGTGGCCGGCGCGACGCAGGGCGTCATGCAGGTGGCGACGGCGCGGCCGCAGAACCAGACACGCAAGACACGAGGCAATGGTCAAGAAGACGATCAGGATCAGTAACAAGCTCGGTCTTCATGCACGCGCATCGGCCAAGCTCAGCAAGCTGGCGGGCAGCTTCAAGAGCGAGATCTTCCTTTCCCGCCAGGGACGCCGCGTCAATGCCAAGAGCATCATGGGCGTGATGATGCTGGCCGC
>JALYSL010000179.1 GCA_030854825.1 Pseudomonadota bacterium | reverse complement strand
GTGCCAGCGGTGCTGGTCTCGTGAACCGGCCGGCCGTCGACGAAGACCCGCACCGCGAGTGCGTCAGGATCGAGCGCGCTCCTCGCGGCGACGACGCGTGGCCCGATGACGCACGAGGCATCGCGAGCGCGAAAGCGGATCGCCGGGCGGAAATACGACGCATGCGGAACGCTGAAGTCGCCGACGATGACGTAGCCCGCGACATAGTCGAACGCCCTCGCCTCGGCGACCGCACAGGCAGTTCGACCGATGACGATGCCCAGCGCCGCACCCACTTCGGCACCTCCGGCGTTCGCATCCACTCGAACGACCTGCCCGGGCGCGACCAGCGTATTGCGCGGCTTGAGGTAGAGAACGACGCTCTTCGGCGCCGCCTTGTAGGGCGACTTGTCGACCGCATCGCCGAGCGCCGCCAGCGCCGCATGATGATTCATGAGCACGCCGCAGACCGTGCCCGACAGCCGATAGGGCGCGATGTCGAAGCAGGTTCCATGTGGCGATGTCATGAGGTCGATTCTCGCTCGATCGGAACCGCCGCGAAGCTCGGTCGGCCGAGCCGAGGGCGCACCCACAGCCAGGCAAAAACGCCGACGCTCATCATCGCCAGCGAGGTCGCGGCCAGAGCGACGGTCGAATGCATGACGAGCGGCGCGATCACCCCGGCGACAGCGCCGTTGGCCGAGCTGCCGATGAAGGCCTGGAACGACGACGCCATTCCGCGACGTTCGGGGACGATGTCCAGCACGAGCAGCGTGACCACCGGAACCATCATGGCCCAGCCGAACGAATAGAGCGCGATCGGAAAGAGGGCCCACCAGGCCTCGGGGACGAACAGCAGGTTGAGCAGCAGGTTGACGATCGAGACGCTGCCCATGATGAGAAAGCCATAGCGGATCTGGCGCGACGGCTTGATCCGCCCCGCCATTCGCCCGGAGAGAAAGGCGCCACTCATGATGCCGGCAATGCTCAGCAGGAAGAACCAGAAGAATTCATCGGGCGCGAGATGCAGATGGTCGCCGAGAAAGACGGGCGCCGAGAGGACGTACAGAAACATGCCGTTGAACGGAATGCCGCTGGCCAGCGCCAGCGTCAGAAAGCGCGGGTTGCTGCCCAGCGCCCAATAGCCGCGCAGGAGATGGCGGGCATTGAACGGCTGCCGGTGCGTCTGGTGAAGGGTCTCCGGCAGCAGCTTCCAGATCCCGAACAACAGCAGCAGCGCGATTCCGGTAAGGAACCAGAAGATCGCGTGCCAGCCGGCGTGAATGAAAAGATAGCCACCGACAATCGGCGCGATCGCCGGAGCGACGCCGAAGTAGATCGTCACCTGCGACATCACCCTCTGGGCGTCGGCCGGCGGGAACATGTCGCGTATCACGGCTCGCGAGATGACGATGCCGGCGCCCGCCGACATGCCCTGCACGGCGCGAAAGAAGACCAGCGCACCAACGTGCTGCGACAGCGCGCAGCCGACCGACGCCAGAGCGAAGACGGCGAGGCCGCCGAGCACGATCGGCCGGCGCCCGAAGCTGTCGGACAGGGCGCCGTGGAACAGGTTCATGACCGCGAAGCCGAACAGATACGCCGAGAGCGTCTGCTGCATCTCGACCGGCGAGGCACCGATCGCCCCGGCGATGCCGGTGAACGCCGGCAGGTAGGTATCGATGGAGAACGGCCCGAGCATGCCCAGGCAGGCCAGCAGCATGGCCAGCCCCCAGCTGGGCGCCTGCCACAAGGTTCTCGCGTCGGGATTCATCGAACGGCAAAGCCGATAAGTGTAGTCAGCGGTCGATCGACGACGCCCAGGCTCATGACTATGCGAAAGAGTGAAGCGAACCGATAGGCCGGATTCTGTGCAGCAGCGGCGTCTTGCGACGCCCCCGCCGTGGCCGCCATTCCTCTGGGCCGGGCATCGCTGCCCGGCTCGGTGCTACCTACCCGCCGGCTCGTGCGGAGCCACACTTCCAGGCCGGAGCCGAAGCCCCGACCGACGCCGGCCTATTTGGTATTGCTGCGCGTAGAGATTGCCCGTTTCACCCGGTGCACCCGCCTTGCGGCGGCCACACCGACTCGTCTCTGTTGCTCTGATCCTCACCTCGCGGTGGACAGCCGTTAGCTGCTACGCTGCCCTGTGCAGTCCGGACCTTCCTCCCGTGCCGCCCGAGGGCAGCACCGGCGGCGACCTGGCTCGCTTCACACGACGATTATCGGCTAGCGTTTCAATGGCGCGACATCGCGCCGCCTCCCCGGCGGCGATCTGCAGCAACGACCCGCGTATTGGGTAAAATGGCGGGTTGCGGGGCATGAGCGCCGCTTGTCAGCGCGTCAACCGATCCGGTGTTGTCGCGTTGTCATGTTGAAGTCTCGCTCCTCGTCGTGCATGTTGCACCGGAGCGTCCAGCCCGTCAGGGAATGACGAACCGAGAGCCGAGACTTGCGTGATACCCCTTCCCCTTCTTTGCAAACGAATCAGGAGATATCGATGAAGACCAAACTCGCTCTGAGCGCCATCGTCGCGGCCGTCGCCGTGTTTTCGCAAGGCGCTTTCGCGCAAGCGTCGTCACCGACGCGTGCCGAAGTGAAGGCGCAAGCCAGGACCGGCTCGCTGGCTCCGGCCGGCGAGGGCCCCGGCGCCATGGTTGCGGCCCCCCCCAAGACGTCCGACACGACGCGCGCGGCGCGCAAGTCGAGCACGAGGATGGCACGCAAGGCCGGCACGCTCAAGCCCGCGGGCGACGCTGGCGACATGAAGACCGACGACGCGACCCGCGCCAAGATGACGACGACGAACCGTGCCGACCGCAAGGCCCAGACGAAGGCCGAAGTCAAGGCCGGGACGACGCAAAAGCCGGGTGACACCGCAGCAGCGGTGGGCGACGCGCCGAAAAAGTAAGAATCGCGGCGCTGCGGCGCCTGCGATCCGAAAAGGCGATCTTTCGAGATCGCCTTTTTTTGCCCGGCTCAGGCGCCGAGCACGGCTGCGTCCACCGCAAGCGACCAAGCAAGCGTTTCTCCGC
>JALYSL010000492.1 GCA_030854825.1 Pseudomonadota bacterium | reverse complement strand
ATCGCGGTGTGACGCTGATCGACGCGACGCCGCCCGAAAAAGGCGGTAGCTTCGATCCAGGCCGAGCGCGGGGCCATATCGAGATGGAGAGCGTGACCGTCGCGTACCGCAGCGACCAAGCGCCAGCGCTCGACGGCGCGACTTTGCATCTCGAGCCCGGCGAAACGGTCGCCCTCGTCGGACCGTCGGGCGCAGGCAAGACGACGATCGTCAATCTGTTGCCGCGCTTCATCGACCCGAGCTCGGGAAACGTCAAGCTCGACGGCGTGCCGCTTGCGAGTTGGAACGTCGAGGCCTTGCGCCGCCAGTTCGCCCTCGTCAGCCAGGATGTCTCGCTCTTTAACGCCAGCGTCGCGGCCAACGTCGCACTCGGCGCGACGGCCGATCGCGAGCGTGTACGTGAGGCCCTGCGCGCCGCCAACCTGCTCGAGTTCGCCGAGTCGCTGCCGAGCGGCATCGACACCGTCGTCGGCCACAACGCGAACGAGCTTTCGGGCGGGCAAAGGCAGCGCCTGGCCATCGCCCGCGCCATCTACAAGGACGCGCCCGTTCTCATCCTCGACGAAGCGACGTCGGCGCTCGACTCCGAATCCGAGCGCCTCGTCCAGGAGGCGCTGGAGATGCTGATGCAAGGCCGCACCAGCCTCGTCATCGCGCATCGCCTCTCGACAATCGAACGGGCGACGCGCATCCTCGCTCTCGACGCGGGCCGCATCGTCGAGCAGGGAACGCATGCCGAGCTGATCGCCCAAGGCGGCCTCTATGCCCGCCTCCACGCACTGCAATTCAGGAGATGACCATGAGCAACGCACAGATCAGCCGCTATCCCGTGCCCGAGCTCGCCGAGCTGCCCGACGATTTGCGCGCGAAGATTTTCGAGGTCCAGGAGAAGGCGGGCTTCGTTCCCAATGTCTTCCTCGCCTTCGCGCACCGGCCGGCCGAGTTCCGCGCCTTCTTCGCCTATCACGACGCGCTGCTGCTGCGCGAATCGGGCCTCACCAAGGGCGAGAAGGAGATGATCATCGTCGCCACGAGCGGGGCCAACAACTGCCTCTACTGCGTCATCGCGCACGGGGCGATCCTGCGTGTCTACGAGAAGCAGCCGATGCTTGCCGACCAGGTTGCGGTGAACTATCGCAAGGCCGACATCACGCCGCGGCAAAAGGCCATGCTCGGCTTCGCGATGAAGGTCTGCAACGACTCAGCGGCGATCGGCGACGAAGACTTCGCCGCGCTACGCGATCATGGTTTCAGCAACGACGACGCGTGGGACATTGCCGGGATCACGGCCCTCTTCGGGCTGTCGAACCGGATGGCCAACTTCACTTCGATGCGGCCGAACGACGAGTTCTATCTGATGGGGCGCCTGCCGCGCCCGGCGAAGGCCTGAGGCAACGGCGCGGGCCATGTTCTCCATCGTCATTCCGACCTGGAACAAACTGCCCTCCCTGAAGCTGGCTGTCGAGACGATCCGCCGCCACTCGGCGCATGCGCACGAGCCCCTGGTCTACGTCAACGATGGTGCCGAGGGCACGCTCGCATGGGTTCGCGCGCAGGGGCTGGCGCACACGGCGAGCGCCGGCAACGTCGGCATCTGCTATGCCGTGAATCGCGCCGCCGCCCGCCCACGCTGACCCAGCCTTCGTTGCGGCTCATGTCGAACACGCCGTAGGGGATCACCTTGCCCAGCTCGGGGTCGGGGAAGTCGTAAAAGTCGACCCGTTCGGGCTCGCCCTTGCGCTGCCACTCGCGCCCGGCGTTCTTGAACTGGCCCACGAGTTCCTTCTTCTTCGTATCGACCGAAATCACCGGCTGCCCGCGCTGCTGGAAGCGCTTGACCTTGGCGTTGATGTGCTCGAACTGCGCGTTGCGGTCGGGGTGCGCGGTGCCCTCCAGAGTCTTGCGGTTGCCCTGCAGGCTGTAGCCGTCGGCATTGAGCAGGTGCGCCACCGCCCTTGCACTGATCGGGTGACCTCGCAGCGACAACTCCTGCGCGAGATGGCTGGTGCTCTTGCAGGTCCAGCGCAAGGG
>JALYSL010000432.1 GCA_030854825.1 Pseudomonadota bacterium | reverse complement strand
GGTCGCGGGTGCGGTCGGCGAAACGGCGATGTCGCGCAAGGTGCCGATGTAGCCGGCGAGGTGGCCGGCGCCATCCCGCAGCGGCCGGCCGCGCAGGCGATACCTGCCGTTCGGGCTCGGCCATTCGGCGCCGTCTGCACTGGCGTCGGCAATGGCGTCGAGGTCGATGTCGTCGAGCGCCGCCGCGGCCTTCATGGCCGCCTCGAGGCGCGTCGATCCGGTGGGGCTGAAATGGGCCCAGAACGGCGTCGTCGCCATGCTGGCGTCGGCTCGATCTCGCCCTTCGCCGGGCCAACGCAAGGCGACGAGTCGATGCGCAGCATCGGTCTGCCAGCGCCAGACCTCGCTGATTTCGTCGAGCGCGGCTTGCCGATCCTGCGCTTCGCGCAGCCGACCGGAGACCGCCTCCCCACGACGGCGGACGATGCCGGCGGCGACACCGCCCACCGCCGCTGCCGCAGTCAGGCCGAGCGCGATTGGAACGACGACATCGAGCAGTGTCATGGTGCTCGTTCGGCACCTGGCTCCGCCCTCGTGCCTGCCGAGGCGGCAACCGGGCGAAGGACGGCGTCGCGAAACATCTGCGTCGATTGTAGAAAGTCACGCCTGCCGCGTTGTTCTGCCATCGTTCAAGTCTTCGCGCTTGACGCCGAAAATGGCTGACGCAGCGAGTGCGGCTCGTCCCGTGCGCGCTGCGTGAAGCCCCTCGCAGTCTCAGCAAGCCCCTTTCATCGAGGACATCACGCCGTGAATCCTGTCCCACCTTCGGTACTCGACCAAGAGGCCTTGCAGCGCCTGCGCGAGCTCGATCCGAAGGGGCAGAACCATCTGCTCGAGCGCGTGCTGCGCGCTTTCGAAAGCTCGGTGCTGCGCCTGGCACCGCAGTTGCGCGAGGCGCGACAGCGCGGTGACATGCAGGCGATCCGGCACGTCGCGCACACGATGAAGTCGTCGTCGGCGAGCATCGGTGCGATGCGCCTGTCGAGACTTTGTGCCGAAATCGAGGCCGCCGTGCGACAGGAGGCAGCCGATGACCTGCCGGCGCTGCTCGATGAGGTGGATCTGGAGTTCAACGTCGTGTTACAAGCGGTGCAGCCACTGCGGGGCGCCCCAGGATGAAACCCCCAAGCTCACTTCGTTCGCTGCCGCCAGGGGTCGCGCCGTTCTCTTGCGACGGCCGGGCGGGAGCCTGAAATGACTTTGCAGACTCAGCCGCTGGCCGAAGACCTGCTGGAGCGTCCGAAGGTGCTGCTGGTCGACGACGACGAGGTCAACTTGCTGCTCACATCGGTGGCGTTGCAGGAGCAAGGTTTCGACGTCACCGAGGCGGCGTCCGGCGAGGCGGCGATTCGCGCCCTGGCCGATTTCCTTCCCGACATCGTCGTGCTCGACGCCGTCATGCCCGGCCTCGACGGCTTCGAGACCTGCCGCGAGCTGCGCATCCTGCCGGGCTTCGAATCGCTGCCGGTGCTGATGCTCACCGGCCTCGACGACGACGCCTCGATCACCCGCGCCTACGAAGCCGGCGCCACCGACTTCTTCGTCAAATCGACGCAATGGCGGCTGCTCTCGGGGCGCCTGCGCTACCTCCTTCGTGCGTCGCGTACGCGGGTCGAGCTCGAGCGCAGCAAATCGCGCCTGGCCCGCGCCCAGGATCTGGCCCGGATGGGCAGCTTCGACTGGCGCCGCGGCCAGGGCGGGCCGATGTTCTCGAGCGAAGGCCTGCGCGTGTTCGGGCTCGGGCCCGACAAGCATCTCGACTTTCGCAAGCTCCTGCGCATGGTGCCCGACGAGGAGCGCAAGGCCTTTGTCGAGCTGACGCACAGCGCGATGGAGCGAAGCACGGTGCTGGCCACCGACATCCATGCCCGCCTGGTCGACGGCCGGCAGCGGATCGTCCATCTCGAAGCGGAACCCGAGTTCAACGAGCACGGCAACCTGGTCGGCTATACCGGCATCGTCCAGGACGTGACCGACCGGCGCCTGGCCGAAGATCGCATCCGCCACCTCGCCAACTTCGACACCCTGACCGGCCTGCCGAACCGCCGCCAGCTGATCTGGCGCGCCGAGCGGGCGCTCGAGCATGGCCGCCGGCTCAACCACCAAGTGGCGCTGCTGCTGATCGATCTCGACCGCTTCAAGGTCATCAACGACACGCTCGGCCACGGCGCCGGCGACGAGTTGCTGGTCGAAGTGGCGCGGCGACTGCGCTCCTGCGTGCGCCACTCCGACCAGGTGCTGGAAAGCTCGCTCGAGGCCGTCGGCCTCCGATCGCACCGCACCCTGGAAGCGGTCGGCCGTCTCGGCGGCGACGAATTCGTGGCGCTGCTGCCGGAAGTGATCGACGAGCGCGACGCCGAGCGCGTCGCCGATCGCATTCTCGAGGCGATGCGCCTGCCGATCACGATCGGCATGCAGGAATGCTTCGTCACGGCGAGCGTCGGCATCGCCCTCTTTCCGCGCGACGGCGACAACGTCGCCGATCTGCTGCGCAACTCCGACGTGGC
>JALYSL010000164.1 GCA_030854825.1 Pseudomonadota bacterium | reverse complement strand
AGCCAGACCGTACCCGCGCGCAGGCTTGCGGGCACGCTGTCGGCGTCGGCCGCCCAGGAGTGCGCCACGAATTCCGTGGGCTCGAAGGCCCACAGTTCCCGGTCGAGCGCAATCAGCGTCGCCTCTGGGCCGGTCACAGCGACCGCCGAACCGCGCCGCAGGGCCTTGCGCAACAGGCGGCAGGCATAGCCCGTCGGGCTCGACACATTGAAATGAAAGGTGACCTCGGTCACGTGACGCCGCCGCCCTCGGCACTAACGATCAACCGATCGGCGTTCACGCTCAACGCACGTGTCCGAGCACGAAGTGGGTGAGCAAGCCGACCGGCCTGCCTGTCGCGCCCTTGGCGGCGCCCGACTTCCAGGCCGTGCCGGCGATGTCGAGATGCGCCCACGGGTACTTGCCGGTGTAGCGGCGCAGGAACATGGCGGCCGTGATGGCGCCTCCGGGCCGTCCGCCGACGTTGCCCATGTCGGCGAAATTGCTTTTCAAGGCTTCGTCGTATTCGTCGTCGAGCGGCATCCTCCAGCACGGATCGAGAGCGGCCCGGCTCGCCGCGGCCATTTGCGCGGCGATGCCGTCGTCGGCGGTGAAGAGACCCGAGTTGTGGTGGCCGAGGGCGATCACGCAGGCGCCGGTCAGGGTCGCGACGTCGACAACCACCGCCGGCTTGAATCGTTCCGCGTAGGTGAGCGCATCGCACAGGATGAGCCGGCCTTCGGCGTCGGTGTTGAGGATCTCGATCGTCTGCCCCGACATGCTGGTGACGACGTCGCCCGGCTTGACGGCGCTGCCGCTCGGCATGTTGTCGCAGGTCGGCACGAGGACGACGAGATTGAGCTTCGGCTTCAGCGTCGCGATCGCGTGCAGCGTGCCGAGCACACTCGCCGCGCCGCACATGTCGAACTTCATTTCGTCCATCTCGGCGCCCGGCTTGAGCGAGATACCGCCGGTATCGAAGGTGATGCCCTTGCCGACCAGTACCACCGGCGGCACCGACTTGGCCGCGCCGTCGTAGCGGGCGACGATGAATCTCGGCGGCTCTTGCGAGCCTTGGGCCACGGCCAGGAACGAGCCCATGCCGAGCTTGTCGATCGCCTTGCGATCGAGCACGTCGACGTCGAGACCGAACGCCTTGCCGATCTTCTTCGCCTGCTGGCCGAGCCAGGTCGGCGTGCATTGGTTGCCCGGCCGGTTGCCGAACTCGCGCGCCAGCGTCACGCCCTCGGCGACGGCGGCGCCGCGCTTGAGGCCCGCCTGCACCGTCTTGGTGTCGGCTTTGCGGCAAAGCAAGGTCAGCGACTTCGGTGCCCACGCCGCGGCGGCGCTCGGCTTGCTGTGACGATACAGATACGTTGCGTCGGCCAGCGCCGTGACGGCGGCTTCGGCGTGCGCGTCGGTCCACTCGCCGGCACTCGCCCAGGCGATCGCCAGGGAAGTTGCGCCGCCCGACTTGAGCAAGCCCAGCGCGTGGGCGACCGCCGACTTGAACGCCTTCGCCGACGTATTGGCCGCGACCGCCACGACAACCCGCCGTGCGGTTACGCCGGCCGGCCGATGAACGTAGAGCGACTTGCCCTTCTTCAGAACGAGGTCGCCATGTGCGACGGCGTCGCCGATCAGGGCGGCGAGCGGAGCGCCGAGCCCGGGATCGATCGCCTCGCCGGCGACGATCAGGATCAGGCCGTCGACCTCGACGCCAGCGAGGTCTGCAGCAGCAGTGATGCGGTGACCGAAGTCCATAATTCCCTAGCCGTTGAGGGCCCCAGGGCGCCGCTTGGCGGCGTCCGCCCCCCGCGGGGGTCAAGGAAACTTGGGGGCGGCCCGGCGCTTCCTGAGAGCGAGCAGAAGATGTTATTCGATTCCACATTGCGTCGAGAGCTGGCGCGCAACTTCGGCGGCACGCTGGTCGTCATCGTGACGATCGTGCTGACGATCATGTTCATCCGCACCCTCGGCCAGGCAGCGCTCGGCAGCGTCTCGCCGCAGGACGTCGTTCTTCTGCTTGCCTACATCGGTCTCGGCCACCTGCCGACGATGCTGGGGCTGTCGCTCTTCATCGCCATCGTCGCCACCCTGTCGCGCATGTACCGTGGCAGCGAGATGACCATCTGGTTCGCCAGCGGCGTTTCGCTCAAGCGCTTCCTTCGACCGGTCCTGCGTACGAGCTTGCCGGTGCTGCTGGTGATCGCCCTCCTCGCCCTCTTCGCCTGGCCGTGGCAGAACCGGCGCAGCGCCGAGCTCAAGGACGAGTACGACCGGCGCTCCGATCTGTCGCGTATCGCGCCCGGCCAGTTCCAGACCTCGGGCGACGGCCAGCGCACTTTCTTCTTCGAGGGCAGTGCCAGCGACCCGGCGACCGGCCATAACGTACTCATCGTCGTCACAAAGGGCGGCATCGAATCGGTGACGACGGCCAAGAGCGGCCACATCGAGAGCGACAGCGACGGCCGCTTCATCGTCCTCGATCACGGCCAACGCAACGAGCAGAACGCGCAAAACGGGGCGAAGACGCTGTCCCGGTTCGACACCTATCGATCGCAGGCCGGCGACCGGGTCGCCGCCGCCGCGGCCGGAGCGACACCGCGAACCCGCTCGACCGGTGAGCTCGTTCGCGACCCGACTCCCGCCAACCTCGGCGAGCTCGTCTGGCGTCTCGGCCTGGTCCTGGCCGGTGCCAACGTCATGCTCCTCGGCGTCGGCATGTCGGCCTCGAACCCGC
Source organism: Pseudomonadota bacterium (assembly GCA_030854825.1). Next base: position 2,449 of record JALYSL010000164.1, on the reverse strand, counting down.
GGCACGCGAGCAACTGGAACCTGCTTTTCGCGTTGCTCGGCTTCTTCGCGTACTACAACTTCATCAATCTCTCGCAGTCATGGGTCGCGTCCGGGCGCACCAGCGTCGCTGCCGCGCTCCTGATTACGCACGGCAGCGCCTTCGCGCTGGGCCTGCTCCTGCTCTGGTGGCGCGAGCACGGCACCAATCGTGGCGTCATGGCCCGACGCCGCACCCGGCGGCGCGTCGTCGCCGCGCCGGACGCCGCATGAGGACGGTTCGCCGTCTCCTCTACGCCGACATCGTTTCCGCCGTCGCCTTTGTCGCCGCCGCGTTTCTCGCGCTCTTCTTCTTCATCGACTTCGTCGACGAACTGGGCGGGATCGGCCAGCACGGCTACACGGCACTTCACGCTGCCGTGTACTCGCTGCTGCTGGCGCCAGGCCATTTCTACGAGCTCATGCCGATCGCCGTTCTCATCGGCACCATCTATGCCCTGGCAAGACTGGCCCAGTCTTCGCAGTACACGGTACTGCGCACCGGCGGCCTCGGCCCCGGCCGCGCCCTCTGGCTGCTGACGAGCCTGGCGCTGGTCTTCGGGCTCGTCACCTTCGTCTGCGGCGACTACCTCGCACCGATCACCGAGCGCCTGGGGAGCCAGTTGCGCGCCGGCTTCAGCGGCGGCCTGAAACTCGATCGGGCCGGTGCCTGGATCAAGGAGCATGCCAAGACCGAACAGGGCGAGCGCAGCTATTCGATCAACGTCGGCTCGGCCGAGGGCGGCTCGACGCTGCACAACGTGCGCATCTTCGAGTTCGATCCGGACGGACGACTGCTGTCGCGTACCGCTGCCGCCGGCGCGCATGTGGCAAAGGACGGCGTCTGGACCCTGAGCGATGTCGTCGTGACCCGGTGGATCGAGGCCGGCACGGGCTCGACCGTCAGGCAGGAAAAGCTGGACACCCTCGCTTGGCCCAGCACCTTGTCGCCGAAAGTCGTGGCCGCCGCGGTGCTGCCCGTGACGACGATGTCAACGCTCGAGCTCTGGCGCTATATCGGACACCTCTCCGACAACGAGCAGGCGGCGCAACTGCAGAAGATCCAGTTCTGGAAGCGCGCGCTCTATCCGTTCGCCTGCCTGGTCATGATCGGCCTGGCGCTGCCCTTCGCCTACCTCAGCGCCCGCTCCGGCGGCCTCAGCATCAAGGTCTTCGTCGGCATCATGCTCGGCGTCAGCTTCGTTCTCCTGAACAACGTCTTTCGCCACCTCGGCCTGCTCGGCAACTGGACGCCATGGATCGTCGCCGCCGCACCGGGAGCGCTGTATCTCGGCCTGTCGCTGGCGGCATTCAGCTGGCTCGTGCGATACCGATGAAATGACGGCGCCGCTACCCTCGCTTCGTTCACATCCTCACGGAGTAGCGCCGCTACCCTCCGGGCGGCCACGCGGGCTCCAGGCGATCGTCCTGTTTGCACACGGCGCGCGCGATGCCCGCTGGGCCGAGCCGTTCATCGCGATCGCGACGAAGCTGCGCGCCGCAGCGCCGGGTTTGCGCGTCGAGCTCGCGTTCCTCGAGCTGATGGCGCCCGATCTCGAGACGGCGCTGGCGGCGCTGGCCTCAGAAGGCTCGACCCGCGTCGACATCGTGCCGCTGTTCCTCGGCACCGGCGGCCATCTGCGAAGCGACTTGCCGCCGCTGATCGCGCGCTCGCGGGCCGCCCACGCCGGGCTCGACATCCGGCTACATCCGGCAATCGGCGAAAACGCCGCTGTCATCGACGCAATCGCCGCCGCCCTCGCGCTGGCCGCCTTCGGTGAATAATCCGCCGCTTCCTCATCGGCGTAGTCCGCTGAACCAGTCATGAACCTCCATCAGTTCAGGTTCGTCCAGGAAGCGGTCCGCCGCGACCTCAACCTCACCGAGACGGCCAAGGCGCTGTTCACGTCGCAACCGGGCGTCTCGAAGGCCATCCTCGAGCTCGAGGGCGAGCTCGGGGTCGACATCTTCGCGCGCCACGGCAAGCGCCTGCGCCGCATCACCGAGCCGGGCCGCGAGGTACTGAAGTCGATCGAGGTGATCATGCGCGAGGTCGGCAACCTGAAGCGCATCGGCGACGAGTTCTCGAAGCAGGACGCCGGCACGCTGTCGATCGCAACCACCCACAGCCAGGCGCGCTACTTCCTGCCGGGCCCGATCGCGCAGATGCGAAAGCGCTTCCCGAAGGTGACGATCAGCCTGCACCAGGGCACGCCCGAGCAGGTGGCCAAGATGGTTCACGAGGAGGTCGGCGATTTCGGACTCGCGACCGAGTCGCTGCAGAACTTCGCCGACCTCGTCACCTTGCCTTGCTACGAGTGGCAGCACGTGCTGGTGCTGCCCGCCGGGCACCCGCTGACGCAGGTCGACCGCATCTCGATCGACGACCTGGCGCCGCTGCCGCTCATCTCCTATCACCCGTCGTTCTCCGG
>JALYSL010000418.1 GCA_030854825.1 Pseudomonadota bacterium | reverse complement strand
GGCACCGACAGCGGCAGGATGATGCGGACCAGGATCTGCCAGCGGCTCGCGCCGTCCATCAGGGCGCATTCCTCGAGTTCGTAGGGGATCGAGCGGAAATAGCCCATCAGCAGCCAGGTGCAGAACGGAATCAGGAAGGTGGGATAGGTGAGGATCAGCGCCAGCCGGGTGTCGAACAGCCCGAGCTGGAACACCACCGAGGCCAGCGGGATGAACAGGATCGACGGCGGCACCAGGTAGGCCAGGAAGATCGCCAGGCCGACATGCTTCGCGCCCTGAAACCGCAGCCGCTCGATCGCGTACGCGGCCATCACCGAGGCGACCAGCGAGAAGCCGGTCGCCACGACCGAGACCAGCACGGTGTTCCACATCCATTCCGGGAAGGCGGTCTCGAACAGCAGCTTGTGGAAATGCGCGAGCGTCGGGCCGACCACCCAGAACGGATTGCCGTCGCGCGACAGCAACTCGGCATCGGGCTTCACCGACGTGATCGCCATCCAGTAGAACGGGAACAGCAGCACGATCAGGAAGACGACCAGCGGCAGGTAGACCGTGACCGCGCGCCGCGGCACCGATTCGAGAAAACTCATGCCGACCGAGTCGACGCCCTTGTTGTCACTCGCCTTGCTGCTCATTTGTCGGCCCCGCCCTGTTGCCACGCGCGGCGTTGCAGGCCGAAGAAGCTGAACATGATGCAGGCGAGCAAGAACGGCACCATCGCGATCGCGATCGCCGCGCCTTCGCCGAGCGCGCCGCCGTTGATCGCGCGCTGGAAGGCGAGCGTGGCCATCAGGTGGGTCGCGTTGAGCGGGCCGCCGCGCGTGATCACGTAGATGAGCTGGAAGTCGGTGAACGTGAACAGCACCGAGAAGGTCATCACGACCGCGATGATCGGCGTCAGCAGCGGCAGCGTGACGTGGCGGAACTGCTGCCAGCGCGTCGCCCCGTCGATCGCCGAGGCTTCGTAATACGACGGCGAGATCGTCTGCAGCCCGGCGAGCAGCGTGATCGCGACGAACGGCACGCCGCGCCATACATTGGCGCCGACCACCGCGAAGCGCGCGTTCCACGGCGAGCCGAGGAAGTCGATGTAGGTGTCGATCACGCCCATCTTCACGAGCGCCCAGCTCACGATCGAGAACTGCGAGTCGTAGATCCACCAGAACGCGATCGCCGACAGCGCGGTCGGCACGATGTAGGGCAGCAGGATGACCGCGCGGAAGAAGGTCTTGAAGCGGATGTTGCGGTTCAGCAGCAGCGCCAGCCACAGGCCGAGCCCGAACTTGATGATGCTCGCGACGGTCGTGTAGAAGAGCGTGTTGAAGAGCGCGAGCCGCGTCACGCTGTCGCCCCACAGGAACTGGTAGTTCTCGAGGCCGATCCATTCGCCGGGTCGCCCGACCTTCGCGTCGGTGAAGCCGAGCCAGACGCCAAGACCCAACGGATAGGTCAGGAACAGCAGCAGCAGCACGGCTGCCGGGAGCATGAACAGCAGCCCGAGGCCGTTGCGGCTGTTCTGGAGTCTCTCAAGCATCAAGGGCACCCGATGGACGAGGCAGGCGGCGAGGCGCAACGCGCACCACCGCCTGCCGGTTGGGGCGGGCGCCGCCGACGTCGCCGGCGCGAGCTTCGGACGCCGCGCGGACGGGCTGCACCGACGACGGTCGCGTCAAGGTCAGACCTTGTAGTAGCGTTCGGCGCGTTTTTGTGCCCGCTCCATCGCCTCTTTCGGCGACTTCGCACCGCTGATCGCCTCGGCCACCATGTTGACCATGATGAAGTCGGCGGCGGCGCCCGCAGAGGCGTAGCCCAGCTTGCCCGCATAGCCGGCCGGACGCAGGTTCTTGACCGCATCGCGGTAAGGCGTGTTCTTCGGGTCGGAGGTCCAGATCGGTGCCTTCGCGTACTCGGCCAGCGGCGGCGCGACATAGCCCTGCGCGCCGGTGAGCCACGGCTCGAACTGGTCCTTCTCCATCATGAACTGCAGGAACGCCTTCGCGGCCTGCGGGTACTTCGTGTACTTCATGATCATCTGGTTGAAATACAGGTGCGACTCGGTCGGCACGCCGACCGGCCCGACCGGGTACGACGCATGCTGGATGTCGGCGGCCATCTCCTTGATCTTCGGGTCCGACGAGTTCTTCGCCGCGACATAGATCGAGATGCCGTTGTTGGTGACCGAGATCTGGCCGTCGAGGAAGGCCTTGTTGTTGTTCGGGTCGAGCCACGACAGCGTACCGGGGATGAAGGTCGCGTAGAGCTCCTTGCCGTACTCGAGCGCCTTCAGGGTCTCGGGGCTGTCGATCACGACCTTGTTGTTCTGGTCGACGAGCTTGCCGCCGAACGCCCAGACCAGCCAGTTGCACCACAGGCCGTCGCCGGTGGCGTTGCCGAGCGCCATGCCGCCGGGCGTGCCCTTCTCCTTCAGGGCCTGGAACATCTTCAGGAACGTCGCGGTGTCCTTCGGGAAGGTGTCGAAGCCGGCCGCCTTCACCATGCTCTGGCGGTAGACCATCATCGAGCCTGCAGCGCCGAGCGGGAGCGCGATCCAGTGCTTGCCGTCGGGTCGGTTGAACTCCTCGCCGGCCTTGTACCAGCCACCGTACTTCTTCCCGAGATAGGTGGCGACGTCGGTCACGTCGAGCAGCTTGTCGGGGTAGAGGTTGGCGTCGTCGTTGGTCGACAGGATGATGTCGGGGCCGGCGCCGGTGTTGGCCGCGACCGCCGCCTTCGGCCGCACGTCCTCCCAGCCTTCGTTGTCGACGCGGACCGGGATGCCCGTCTTCTCGGTGAACTTCTTGACGTTGATCATGTAGGCGTCGATGTCGCCCTGCACGAAACGGCTCCAGCGCAGGACGCGCAGCGTCGCGCCCTTCTCGGGCTTGAGCGTCAGCGTCTGCGCGTTCACCATCGGCGACCACAGCGCGCCGGTGCCGAGGCTGGCGACGGCGGCGGCGCCGGCGGTGCCTTCGAGGAACTTGCGGCGATTGAAGGGGGTGTCGTTCATCGTGTCGTCTCCTGTCTTCGGGGGTATCTTCGTCGAAAGAGCGGTCGGCGCGGCAATCAGGCGGCGAGGCGCTGCCCGCTGCCGGCGTCGAACAGATGGGCGCGGCTGAGATCGGGCATCAGGTGGATCGTGCTGCCGGGCGCGAAATCGTGGCGCTCGCGAAAGACCGCCGCCATGTCGGTGCTTCCGTGGCGACAGGCGACGAAGGTGTCGGCGCCGGTCGGCTCGAGGACGACGACGCGCGTGGCGATGCCGCCTTCGCTCGCGAGCTGCAAGTGCTCCGGGCGCGTGCCGAGGACGACCGGCTGGCCATCGCTGCCGCCGGCGCCGCGCGG
>JALYSL010000392.1 GCA_030854825.1 Pseudomonadota bacterium | reverse complement strand
ATATACGCCGGGACTAATTTTAAAAAAAACAAATAAGACGGTGCCGATGTGCAGAAGATCGTCAAGGAAACGCAGCTGCCGCCCGGCTATCGCTTCGACGTCGGCGGCCAGACCAAGGACCAGCAGGAAGCCTTCCAGGGCGTGCTGTTAGCGCTCGGCGCGGCCGTCATCTTCATCTACATCGTGCTGGCCTCTCAGTTCGGCAGCTTCCTGCAGCCGCTGGCCATCATGGCCTCCCTGCCGCTGGCGCTGATCGGCGTGATGCTGGCCCTGCTCGTCACGCGCTCGACTCTCAATCTCTTCTCGATGATCGGGCTCGTGATGCTGATGGGTCTCGTCACCAAGAACGCCATCCTGCTCGTCGACTTAGCCCACCATGGCCGGCGCGCCGGCATGTCGGTACCCGAAGCGCTGCTGCAGGCCGGCCTGGTTCGGATGCGCCCCATCATCATGACCACGACGGCGATGATCTTCGGCATGCTGCCGCTGGCGCTGGCGCTCAACGAAGGCGGCGAAATTCAGGCGCCGATGGGGCGGGCGATCATCGGCGGCGTCATCACGTCGACCTTGCTGACGCTGGTGGTGGTGCCGGTGCTCTACTCGTATCTCGTTCGCGAGCGCAAGCCGGTTGCCCGCGCGCTCCCCGAAGCCGCCGGGCCGACCGCCGGCGGCAGCGTCGGCGACTTCATGCCCGCTGCCAAAGACTAGCGGCCGCCAACGCCGCGCGAAGGCTTGCGCCGTTCAGCGCTCGTAGTCCGACAGCGGCGGGCAAGAGCAGGACAGATTGCGGTCGCCCCAGACGTTGTCGACGCGGCCGACCGGCGACCAGTACTTGCCCTGCCGAATCGCCTTCAGCGGATAGGCGGCTTCCTCGCGCGAGTAGGCGTGCGCCCAATCGACGGCCAGCAAAGCCTCGGCCGTGTGCGGTGCGCCTTTCAACGGGTTGTCGTCGCTCGGCCACGCCCCGCTCTCGACCTTGGCGATCTCGCCGCGGATCGAGATCATGGCGTCGCAGAAGCGGTCGAGCTCGAGCAGCGATTCGCTTTCGGTGGGCTCGACCATCAGCGTGCCGGGGACCGGAAAGCTCAGCGTCGGTGCATGAAAGCCGTAGTCGATCAGCCGCTTGGCAACGTCTTCGGCGCTAATGCCGTTCGCGCCACCCGTCGATTCCTTCAGCGGACGCAGATCGAGGATGCATTCGTGCGCCACGCCGCCGCCCTTGAGGCCGGCGACGTTGCCGCTGAAGTGCAGCTCGTAGTGATCGGCAAGCCGCGCCGCAATGTAGTTGGCCGAGAGAATGGCGGTCTCGGTCGCGCTGCGCAAGCCGTTCGCGCCCATCATGCGCATGTACATCCAGCTGATCGGCAACACCGCCGCATTGCCGAGCGGCGCCGCCGACACGGCGCCGACGCTGTGCCCGTCCTGGCCACCGGCACGATGACCGGGCAGGTAGGGCACCAAGTCGGCGACGACACACACCGGCCCGACGCCGGGCCCGCCGCCGCCGTGTGGAATGCAGAAGGTCTTGTGCAGGTTGAGGTGGCTGACGTCGCCGCCGAACTCGCCCGGCGCCGCGACGCCGACCAGCGCATTCATGTTGGCGCCGTCGACGTAGACGCGGCCGCCGTGGTCGTGGACGATGGCACAGAGCTCTTTCACCCGCCGCTCGAAAACGCCGTAGGTCGACGGATAGGTGATCATCACCGCGGCGAGCCGGTCGCGATGCTGAACACATCGGGCTTCGAGGTCGGCGAGGTCGACGTTTCCTTCGGCGTCGCATTTCGTGACGACGACCTGCATGCCGGCCATCTGGGCGCTGGCCGGGTTGGTGCCGTGCGCCGATTCGGGAATGAGGCAGACGGTTCGCTGCGATTCGCCGCGCGATGCGTGCCAGGCGCGAATGGCCAGCAGGCCGGCATATTCGCCCTGCGAGCCGGCGTTCGGCTGCAGGCTGACGCCGGCATAGCCGGTCGCTTCGCAGAGCCACGCTTCTAGCTGCTGGCGCAGCAGTTCGTAGCCGGCGCGCTGCACGGCTGGCGCGAACGGATGGATGTTCGCGAATTCGAGCCAGGTGACGGGAATCATCTCGCTGGTCGCGTTCAGCTTCATCGTGCACGAGCCGAGCGGAATCATCGAGCGGTCGAGTGCGAGATCCTTGTCGGCGAGCTGGCGCAGGTAGCGCAGCATCGACGTCTCGGAGCGATGGCGATCGAAAGTCGGGTGCAGCAGGAAGGCGCTCGTGCGTTGCAGGCCTTCAGGGATCAACGACGTGACGCCTTTTTCCGCGCGCGTCCAAGCGTCGTTCGGGGTGGCGGCGAACCCCGCTCCGGCGAAAGAAGCCCAGAGCGACTCGACGTCGGCTCGCGTCGTCGTCTCGTCGAGGCTGATGCCGACACTAGTGGGCGAGGCGCGACGCAGGTTCAGGCCGAGCCGCAGCGCCGCTTCCATGACGGCGTCGGTTCGGTCGCCGGTGGCGAGCTCGATCGTGTCGAAGGCGTGCTCGTTGCACCGCGGTGCGCCCATCGACTCGAGACCGGTCGCGAGGACCGCCGCGTAGCTCGCGACCCGGCGCGCGATCCGCGTCAACCCCTCGGGCCCGTGATAAACCGCGTACATGCTGGCGACGACGGCCGGCAGCACCTGCGCCGTGCAGATGTTGCTCGTCGCCTTCTCGCGGCGGATGTGCTGCTCGCGCGTCTGCAACGCGAGACGGTAGGCCGGGCGGCCATGCGCATCGACGCTGACGCCGACGAGCCGGCCAGGCATCGAGCGCTTGAATGCGTCGCGGGTCGCGAGGTACGCGGCATGCGGACCGCCATTGCCCATCGGCACGCCGAAGCGCTGCGTGTTACCGACGCAGATGTCGGCACCCAGCTCGCCGGGCGGAACGAGCAGCGTGAGCGCGAGCAGGTCGGCGGCAACGATGACGACACCACCGCGTGCGTGCACGGCCTCGACGATCGGCTTGAGGTCGCAAATCGCACCGTTCACGCCGGGGTATTGCAGCAGCACGGCAAAGGCGTCGGCCTCGCCCGCCGACGCTGCCGGGCCGCTCACTACAGTGATGCCGAGCGGCGCGGCGCGCGTCTGCACGACTTCGAGCGTCTGCGGCAACACGTCGTCGGCGACGAAGAAGGTCATGGTACGCGGCGATTTCGCGGCGCCGGCGCGCAGGGCCAGCGTCATCGCCTCGGCGGCGGCGGTCGCTTCGTCGAGCAT